>JAILGI010000090.1 GCA_024696885.1 Bacilli bacterium | reverse complement strand
ATCATTATGCCTTCACCACTTGTGCAAACGACGATACCATATTGGCACTCGCCAGAACCCACTAATTGGGCGGCTTTTAATCCAAATTCTGGATAATGGCAGGAATCTTTAGAATATGTTCCCACATCAATGACTTCATATTTGCCTTCTAAGTGTTCTTTAATTGCGTTCTTGTATTCAAGACCACCGTGATCACTACCAATTGCGATTTTAAGCATAATTTCCATCCTCCTTAATCATTATATATAAGAAACGTAGTTTCCCATACATATCTTTTGCTAATTTATAAGCACTATTGGGGAAATAGTATTCCACCAAAGCGCATATTTCATCTTCCATATCCTCACCTATTTCAAAAGCGAGTATAGAATCTGGTTTCATAACTTGATCTGCTACTTTGAATATTTCTTCATAGTATTTGGTTTTTGGTTCCGCTAACAAGGCTTTATGGGGTTCATATTTCCAAACTTGTTCATCAATTGTTTCTTTGCTTCCGATATAAGGTGGATTACAAACAAGAACATCTAATTTAATGCCCTTTTCAATAATGGGTTGTAATAGGTCTCCTTGTAAATATTTCACACTTAAATGGTGCATTTCCCCGTTCTTTTTAGCGACAGCAAGGCATTTTTCATCAATGTCAGATAGATAAACTTCCGCAGATGGATATAGTTTTTTCATGTATAATCCAATCACTCCGGAACCCGTACAAACATCGGCGATTGTTAATGTTTTTAAAGGCAACATTTTATCAATCATAACCTTGGTTCCAATAACCAATTCTTCAGTTTCTTGACGGGGTATCAAAACATATTTATTCACATAGAAAACTAAATCAATAAAATGAGCTTTCTCAATAACATATTGAAATGGTTCGCCATTTTTGATTCTTTCAAAGCACTCTAAAAGTTGGTTATAATTTGAACATTCATCATCAAAATGATGATATAGGGTCATATTATCAACATAATTATTGCAAGCACACAAAACACTTGTAATAACGTTTCTATTAAGATATTTATTATTTTCCTTTATAAAAGAAAAATATACTTCTCTATTTGTCGGCATATTATCCAACCATTTTCATAGATTGGTCGTAGTGAATTAAAGCGTCGATGATTTCGTTTAAATCGCCTTCAATAACGCGGTCTAATTTTTGAATGGTAAAACCAATACGATGATCAGTAACTCTGTTTTGTGGATAGTTATATGTTCTAATCTTTTCTGATCTTTCACCAGTACCAACCTTAAGTCTTCTTTCGTTACCGATTTCTTCTTGTTGTTTCGCTAACATGTTGGAATACATTTTCGCTCTTAACATTTGCATAGCAATTTCACGGTTTTGGATTTGTGATTTTTCAGTTTGGCACGCCACAACTGTACCGGTAGGAATATGGGTAATACGGACTGCGGATTCAGTTTTATTAACGTTTTGACCACCAGCACCTTGTGAATGATAGGTATCGACTTGTAAATCATTTGGATTGATTTCAATATCAATTTCTTCGGCTTCTGGCATGACTAAAACTGTTGCTGTGGAAGTATGAATACGTCCACTTGCTTCTGTCTTAGGAACTCTTTGAACTCTATGAGCCCCACTTTCGAATTTTAATTTTGAATAGACGTTTTTACCGGAGATTTTAAAGGAAACAGTGGCAAAACCCCCTGCTTCTGATGGGTTTTCATCCAACATTTGGATTTTCCAACCTTGTGTTTCAGCGTATCTGGTATACATTCTGAATAAATCACCAGCGAAAATGTTGGCTTCATCACCACCAACAGCGCCTCTAATTTCCACGATGATGTTTTTACCATCATTAGGATCTTTTGGAAGGAGCATTTCTCTTAAATCATTTTCTAAAGTAGCTTGTTCTGCTTCGAGTCTCTTGATTTCTTCTTTTCCCATTTCAGAAAGGTCAGGATCATCATCTCTTGCCATTTCTTGGGCACCCAAAATGTCTTCTTCGTTTTTTAAATAACGATTAAAAGCTTCGACTTGTGGATCTAAATCAGCTCTTTCCTTAGATATTTCACGGAAATGAGCGATATCTTTCATAATATCTGGGCTAATTAATTCTTCATCGATTTCTTTAAGTCTTTTCGTGGCCACGATTAAGCGTTGACGCATGCTTTCTTCCATAAAATAAGTCTCACTTTCGCGTAAAGTATTCTACCACAACGCATGAAGAAGAAAAAGAAACAAAGATATTTCGTTAATATTAATATTAATTCTTCATAGGCACCGCAAGTTTGTGTATAATCTTTTTAGGTGATTAAAAATGGCTTATAAAGCACTGTATAGAACTTATCGTCCATCTACCTTTGAAGAAGTAGCAGGGCAACAACACATCGTTAAAACTATCAAAAACGCTTTGGTGACAAGAAAGATTGCTCATGCATATCTTTTTGCTGGTCCTAGAGGCACAGGAAAAACCACAATGGCTAAATTATTAGCCAAGGCTTTAAACTGTGAACACGGGATTGGCTGCCAATGCAATGAATGCAAAAACTGCGTTGCCATTAATGAAGGAACGCATCCAGATGTATTAGAAATTGACGCCGCAAGTAATAATGGCGTTGATGAAATTAGAGAATTAATTGACAAAGTCAAATATGGAACCATTCTCGGCAGATACAAAGTTTATATTATCGACGAAGTCCATATGATGACTCCTGGCGCGTTTAATGCTTTGTTAAAAACATTAGAGGAACCACCAGAACACGTTATCTTCATTTTAGCGACTACTGAGCCACACAAGATTCTCCCCACTATTTTATCTAGATGTCAAAGATATGATTTCTCCAAAGTTAGTGAGGAAGACATTAGAGAGAGAATTAAAACCGTTTTAGAAGCGGAAAACACAAAATACAACGAAGAAGCTGTTAATTTAATTGTTTCTCTCGCAGACGGAGGTATGCGTGATGCTTTATCCATTTTGGATCAAGTTCTTGCTTATTCACAAAATGAATTAAATGTCGACGATATTCTCGATATGTTTGCTTTGGAATCAAAAGAAGAAAAAGTCGAACTCATTACCTCTATTGCTCAAGGCAATATAAGTGATGTGCTAAATAGATTAAGTCAATATATCAATCGCGGAACAGATATTAAACGTTTAACAAATGATTTGCTAATGATTTTAAAAGATCTTCTCATTTATCAAACTTCATTCAAAACCGATTATTTTGAAGTCCTAAAGGAAGAAGATGTTCGTTATTTGAATAAAATAATGGATCCAAAACAAACCTTAGCGATGATTGATGTTTTGATGAACACCTTAAAGGATTATAAGAACGTTACTTCTATTGTTCCTTTATTTGAAGTTACCTTACTTAAATTAAGTACAATGAACGCTCCTAAGGTTGAGGCTCCAAAAGAAGAAATTATTGAAAAACCAGTGAGCAAACCTATTGAAACCGCCACTATTTTGCCAAAACCAGTCAAAAAAGAGCCTGAAGAAATATCCTTATTTGATGAACCAACAAATGAGATTCCAGAAGTCAAATTAAGTAAGGATATCTTGGTTTTAAAAGCAGCAAAAACGCCAGAAGGTTTTTACATCAGTGATGATTTAATGATCGATATCATGGTGTCCAGCAAAAAAGAAATTAAGAATAAATTCCTAGATGAATGGAAGAAGATTAAATTATTGCTCGCTCATCCTAAATTAGGAAAGGCTGCTGCCATGTTATTAGATAGTCACACTTTAGTGGCCTCACAAAAAGTTTTGATTATCGAATCACAACTTCAATCCACAGTGGAAAAGATTAATCAATTAGATATTCAACAAGACTTACAAGACGTTATTAATAGTGTCTTTGGGGTTAAATGCTTCATCTATGCAGTATCTCGTAATGAATCTGTAAGATTACAAAAGGTTTACACCGATAAATTCCAAGTTAACGCCTTGCCAAAGAAAGAAACAATCACATTAGAATTTGAAGGAGAATAATATGAATATTCAACAAATGATGGCACAAGCCCAAAAAATGAAACGTGAATTAGATAAAGCATTAAAAGCTTTAGATGAAAAAGAATTCACCATCACCAAAGGTGGTGCGGTTACTGTCAAAATGTATGGTTCTAACCAAATTATTTCCATTTCTGTTGATGAAGATGCCTTTGAAAAAGACAACAAAGAAATGGTTGAAGATATGATTGCTATGGCCATCAACGAAGGTTTAGAAACCATCGCCAAAGAAAGAGACGAAATTAACGAAAGAATTACCGGACAAGCATCTGGTTTTGGATTCTAAATGGAAAAATTAAAAGCATTGCAAAGACTAGAAGAATCGCTTAACAAACTTCCTAGCGTTGGCAGAAAGAGCGCGGAAAGACTAGCTTTTGCTATGCTTGATATGGATGAAAGCGACCTCCAAGAATTCGCTGATTCTGTAAGCAAATTAAAAGAATCTATCCATATTTGTCCAATATGTGGAAACCTCACTGAAGAAGACGTTTGTTCCATCTGTAAAGATGAATCAAGGGACAAATCCACCATTATGGTGGTTTCCACTCCTAAAGATATCCTCGCATTAGAAAAAGGTGAGGATTATCGTGGTTTATATCACGTATTAGGTGGCACTATTTCTTTAACAAAAGGAAAAGGAATTGAAGATTTAAAGATTCCTGAATTATTAGAAAGAATTCAATCCGGAAACGTTAAAGAAGTTATTATCGCCACCAACCCAACAGTGGATGGTGAAACCACTGCTTTATATTTAGCCAAAATAATTGAGCCATTGAATATAACTGTTACTCGTATTGCTTATGGTCTTCCAATGGGTGGTAATTTAGATTACACAGACTCATTAACCATCAGTAAAGCAATCGAAGGCAGAAGAAAAATATAGGGGATTTACTATGTTTATTACACTTGAAGGACCTGAAGGATCAGGCAAAACAACCGCAGTTGAAAACGCTGTTAAAAGATTAACCGAAATGGGTTATGAAATCGTGAGAACACGTGAACCAGGCGGTACACCAATCTCAGAACAAATCCGTAATGTAATCTTAGATAAAGCCAATACTTCAATGGATGGCAAAACCGAAGCTTTATTGTATGCCGCAAGTCGTCGTCAACATTTAGTGGAAAAAGTTTGGCCCGCCATTAAAGAAGGCAAAATTGTTATTTGTGATCGTTATTTAGATTCTTCTTTAGCCTATCAAGGTGGCGCTAGAGGTTTAGGCGTGGATGAGATTTTAAATATTAATTTATTCGCCACCGAAAACACCTGGCCAGATTTAACATTATTATTTGATCTAGATCCCCAAATCGGTTTAGCCAGAATTAGTAAAAACGCTAACCGTGAAGTAAATCGTTTAGATTTAGAAAAATTAGAATTCCATAACAAAGTTAGAAACACTTTCCTTGAATTAGCAAAACGCTATCCAGATAGATATGTCATTATCGATGCGAGCAAAACACAAGAGGAAGTGGCTAAAGACACTTTGGATGCGATATTGTCTCGCTTATGCAAATAGAAACCTATTTAAAGAAATACCAACCTATTGTTTACCAAACATTTTTAAATTCGTTTAATGCGAAACATCTTTCGCATGCTTATCTAATTTCAGGAAATCCTGGTACTCCTTTATTAGAAGTAGCTAAGTTCTTTGCTAAGAGCATTCTTTGTGATGATCCATCCCCTTTAGCCTGCAACAGCTGCATAACTTGTTTAAGAATTGATGATGATAACTATCCAGACTTTGTTGTCATTGATGGTGCAAAAGGTAAAATCAAAAAAGAAGAAGTTGGTAGTATTGAACATCAATTTGAAAAGACCGCTTTCGAGAGTAAAGGCATTATGATTTATATCCTTCATCTTGTCGAAAATATGACAACAGAGGCGGTAAATAGCATATTAAAGTTCTTAGAAGAGCCAGAAAGTGAAATCTACGCTTTCTTAACCACAAATAATGAAAGCAGTATCTTGCCCACTATTATTTCTCGTTGCCAAACCATGCACTTAAAGCAAATCGATAGGCAAGAAGTAATTCAAAACGCCATTGAATTAGGCGTGGATAATAGTGATGCGGAATTGCTCTCCTATTTCTATAATGATCCTGAATTAATTCAAGAATCTCTTGAAGACGACGAAAACAAAGATAATTATTTCGAAGCTAAAAAGGCGTTAGAGGAACTATTAGATAATCTAAAACAAGGTGACGCTAAAGGCGCCCTCTTCTACGCTCAAACATATATCGTTCCACAAATCAAAACACTTCCTGAAGCTAGATTCTTCTTCGATATGTTGGGACAAGTGTTTGAAGATTTAGTGAATATAAAACACAATCAACAACCGGTTTTACAAAGTTATGCTACAATATTGTACGAATTGGTAAATGTGCTTCCTCATATTGAGGAAAGTCTAATTGAGATTTTAAAAGATAGAAACTTATTAAATCTCAACGTTAATGTCTCATTATTACTTGATAAATTAATGTTATATATAGTCGAGGAGGATAAATAAATGGTAGAAAACAATGAAACATATGAACCAAGTAACACCATCTTTGATGGTTTTGTAGGCGTTAAGTTTTTCTCAGCCCCTCGTGCGTATTTCTTTGGTTACAAAGATTTAGAATTATCCCTTGGTGATAAAGTTGTTGTTGAAACAGTGCGTGGATTAGAGCTTGGTGAAATTGCTATCGCTCCTATTTCTATTGATAAATATGCTAGTTCATTAGCCTTAAAACCAATCATTAGAAAAGCCACTGATGTGGATATCAAAATTTTTGAAAATAATGAAAAAGACGCGGGATTTGCACTAGATATCTGCAAAAAAGAATCCGAAAAACTTGGTTTAAATATGAGCTTAATTTCATGTGAATACACACTTGATAAAGCAAAAGTTATTTTCTCTTATGTCGCAGATGATCGTGTTGATTTTAGAGAATTACTTAAAGTTTTAGCAGCGCGTCTACATACTCGCATTGAGCTTCGTCAAATCGGTCCACGTGATAAAGCTAAACTTATCGGTGGTCTTGGTATCTGTGGATTACCACTTTGCTGTTCCACATTCCTAAATGAATTTGATGGCATTTCCATTAACCGTGCGAAAAACCAAATGCTCGCTATTAATATTCCTAAGTTAAGTGGACAATGTGGCAAATTAATTTGCTGCTTAAAATATGAAGACGATGTCTACAGTGAAGAAAGAGCAAAATACCCAGAATTAGGTTCCAAATTATCTATTGATAATGTTGAATACACCGTCACCGCGGTTAATATCATTTCTGGTGTCATCAAAATTGAGAACACAGAAGATGTTAAGTTCATTCCTTTTGAAGACTTAAAGAAACAAGTTCATTTTAGAAAGAACAAGCCACAAAATGAAAAGAACTAAAAGCTTTGATAATTCGCATTTTGTCTTATATTTAATAGCCACTCCAATTGGTAACCTCTCCGAAATTAGTGAGAGAGCTTTAACAACCATTAAAGAGATGGATATTATTGCTGCAGAAGACACGAGAAATACAGGGTTTTTGTTAAACAGATATGGTTTTAGCAAAGAATTATTCTCTTTAAGAGAACATAATGAAAACGAAGCCTCATCTTATTTAATTTCACTTATTAAAAATGGCAAGAAAGTGGCGTATGTTTCCGATGCCGGTTATCCAGGCATTTCCGATCCTGGGTATTTGTTAGTGAAAAACGCTCTTAAAGAAGATATTGCCGTTTCCACTATTTCTGGTCCATCCGCTTTTATCAACGCTTTAGTGGCCTCTGGCTTAGAAACAAATCACTTCTATTTCCATGGCTTTTTACCCGCTAAAGACAGTGAAGCAAAAGAAGAATTAGAATTCCTTAAAGATAAAAGGGAGACTTTAATTTTCTACGAATCTCCTCATCGTATTCATAGAATGTTAGAAAACCTATTTGAAATTCTTGGTGATAGAAACGCCGTTATTGCTCGTGAACTTACAAAGCTCAACGAAGAATATATTCGTGGGGCCTTGAGTGAACTAGTTGCTATCAACGAACAAGAATTAAAAGGCGAGATGGTTGTCATGGTTGAGGGCAACAAACAAGAAGAAACAATCTCTGATCAATTTTTAATTGATAAAGTGAACAATCTCGTGAATAAGGGATTAAGTAAAAAGGATGCGATTGATATCGTATCTGACCATTTTATGGTCAACAAAAATAGAATCAAAAAATTAGTTTTATAGTATATATACGTGTGATTTTCTTATTTTTGCAGTAAAAACATTGTTTTTTCTTGCAAAACAACTTTCACATTTTTATGATATTTATCGTGATTTTTTAGGGGAATCTTTATGAATATTAGAAACATTGCCATTATTGCTCACGTTGACCACGGCAAAACCACACTCGTGGATCAACTCTTAAGAACATCCGGTGCTTTCCGCGCTAACGAAGAAGTTGCTACAAGAATTATGGATAGCAACGATATCGAACGTGAAAGAGGCATCACTATTTTAGCTAAGACAACTTCTATCATTTATAAAGACACCAAAATCAATATTTTAGACACCCCTGGACACGCTGACTTCGGTGGTGAAGTCGAAAGAATTATGAACATGGTGGATGGTTGCCTTCTCCTTGTCGATGCTTTTGAAGGAACCATGCCCCAAACAAGATTTGTTCTTAAAAAAGCCTTAGAAGCGCATATTAAACCTATTGTTGTCATCAATAAAATTGACCGTTCAAACAGCAATATCAGTAAGACATTAGATGAAGTATTAGACTTATTTATTGAGTTAGGTGCTCCTGATGAATTCTTGGAATTCCCATGTGTTTATACATCTGCTTTAAAGGGTACTAGCTCATTAGACCCAGATCCATCAACACAAGTAGATGGCATGGAAGCTGTTTTAGATACAATCATTAAAGAAATCCCCGCTCCAAAAGTGGATAAAAACGCTCCATTACAATTGCAAATCGCTTTATTAGACTATAACGATTTCGTTGGAAGAATTGGTATTGGCACTATTAAACAAGGAAAAATCAACGTCGATGATGTTGTCGCGGTTTCCCGTTTAGATGGTTCTGTTAAACAATTCAAAGTTATGAAATTGTTTGGTTATGAAAACGTTAAACGTTTGGAAATTGAACACGCAGAAGCAGGAGATATCGTTGCTGTTGCTGGTTTAACGGATATTAACGTTGGCGAAACCATCTGTGGTGTTGGTGCTATTAATCCATTACCTTTAATTCGCTTAGATGAACCAACATTACAAATGACATTTGGAACAAACACATCTCCATTTTCCGGCAATGACGGTAAATTATTAACCGCTCGTAAAATTGAAGAAAGATTATTCAGAGAAACACAAAAAGACGTCGCTTTACGCGTAAAAAGAATCCCTGACAGTGAGACTTGGATTGTTTCCGGACGTGGTGAATTACACCTCTCTATCTTAATTGAGAACATGAGAAGAGAAGGCTTTGAACTAGAAGTCAGTAAACCACAAGTCATCATTAAAGAAATCGATGGTCAAAAATGTGAACCATATGAAGATTTAACAATCGATGTTCCTAATGAATATGTTGGTGATGTTATGACCACATTAGGTGAAAGAAACGCTGAACTTGTCGATATGGACGCGAGAGAAACAGTTACCATTATGAGATACGTTATTGCTTCTCGTGGTTTATTAGGCTATATGACCAATTTCATGACCTTAACCAAAGGTTATGGCATATTATCCCATACATATCGTGAATATCGTCCAGTGACCACGAATGCAATTGGAGAAAGACCAATTGGCGTCTTAGTGGCTACAGAACAAGGACAAGCAACTCCATACGCGATGGAACACGTGGAAGAAAGAGGAACAATGTTTATTGAACCCGGAACACTTGTTTACGAAGGTATGATTGTTGGTGAAAATAGATACGCTATCGACTTAGCGGTTAATGTTGTTCTAAAAAAGAACTTAACCAATGTTAGAAGTTCCACAAAAGATAATACAGTTGTTCTAAAAACTCCAAGAAAGATGTCATTAGAAGCTTGCTTAGATTACATCAATTCTGATGAACTCGTGGAAATCACTCCCACAACATATCGCATGAGAAAGAAAATCCTCAACACAGTCGATCGTAAAAAGTTCGACGCTCATGTGAGAAGAGGAGACTTAGAAGAGTAAAAATAGCGGCGATTTACCGCTATTTTCTTTATCAATTCTTAAATAGTGATTCGAATTCACTTGGCATAGGAGATGAGAATTTCATCTTCTTTTTTGTTACAGGATGAGTTAATTCCAAACAATATGCATGTAATCCCAAACGCTTTAAAGGATTCTTAGGATTTCCATATTTATCATCACCGATAACGTGATGGCCTAAGTCACCCATGTGGACTCTGATTTGGTTCTTACGACCTGTATCAATATTTACATCCAATAAAGAATAATCCTTATTTGATTTCAATACCTTGTAATGAGTAATGGAATATTGTCCGTTTTTGTCTTTTGAGGAATACATCAAATTTTGAGCGTTTTTCTTTAAATAAGACGTAACCGTTCCTTCTTTTTTCTCCATTTCGCCCTCGACGATTGCGTAGTATCCACGTTTAGAAACAATATCGTTCCAATTATCTTGGAGAAGTTTTTGAATACGCACATTTTTCGCCACCATCAAGACGCCTGAGGTATCTTCATCCAATCTATGAACAACAAATATACGATTGTGTTTATCCTTTTGTTGAACATAGTCTGATAACATGCGATACGCTGTAGAACTCTTTTCCTTATCGGACGCAATTGAGAGCAATCCGCTTGGTTTATTAATAACAATTATTTCCTCATCTTCATAAATGATTGGTAATTTACTTCTCACTTTTCTTTGAATTGGCGTGGAAGAAATGATAACTGTATCGCCAGGGTATAATTCAAAGTCAAATTGGGTAACAGGAGCGCCATCAATGGATACTCTTTTGGATGTTAAAGTGGATTTGACTGAGTTTCTTGATTGGCCTTTTAAAACTTCAAACAAAAAATCTAATAAGAGAGTTTTCTTAGTTACTGGGAATTCTCTTATCTTTTGAAATTCACGACTTTTATGTGGTGTTCTTGGTTTATTTTTGTTCATAAACTTTTCTTACCACCATTTCTGCAAATGCTTTAGCAACATTTAAGGATGTTGTTTTTTCAAATTCTTCAAAGAAAGCGTTTGAGTTGATCTCGCACAAAACAATCTCTCCATTTTCATCATCTAATAGATCGATTCCTGCATATTCAATGTCGAGTTTTTCAGCGATAACACCTGCAAATCGGGCATATTTTTCGATATTTTCAATTTTTTCACTACCTGCAGATTCACCGAAGTTGCTTCTGAAATCCGCGCCATTTTTTCTTCTAAACGCACCGAAGACTTTACCATCAATAACGATTACTCTAATTGAACTTCCTTTAGAGGAGGAAACATATCTTTGGAAAAGAATTGGGTTATGACAAATTGATTGATATAAGTCATATAATTCTTGTTTATTATCAGCTCTAAACACTCCTTCACCAAGTGATCCATAAACTTTTTTAATCACCATCGGGAAGCCTAATTTATTAATAACAGCATCTAAGAATTCTAAGTGTGGTTTTTCAATAGACGTATATACTAATGGTCCCGCAAATGTGTCAGGCATTCTAATTCCCATATCCGCACATTTGATAAATGTTAGCATTTTGTCATCGCACATTTTAATAAAATCCGCACGGTTAAAAAGACGTATGTTTGCTTTCTCTAAAATTCTCGCTAAATATATGTCTTTATCTAAATAGATAACAAAATCGCATTTTGGGATGTTTAATAAAACATTTCCGTTTGATATTTCAGCTAAAGTTCCATCGTTTTTTAAAACATCTAAAGAGACATTGAGTTTATCAAACTCCTCTTTAAATCTTTGGATCTTATATTCGTTATGACGTATTTCTTGATTTGTAATAATAATTCCGTGCATGGCTTAATATTAATATATTAATGTTTGAAAAGAAACAAAAAGGCGACATAGTCGCCAATTTCGTTAATTTTATGGATTAAAGTTTAGAATAATCTAAACCGACATCTTTGCCATCACCTTCATAAGTTGTGACGGTTTTGCCCATACCGAATACTGCTAAGACGCCTGGGCCACATGTTGTACCAATAATAGGTCCAATCCAACGGATGCGAACTTCGATATCATCGAATGCTTCTAAAAGCTTTTCTTTAACTCTTTCCGCACGTTCCATAGACATACCTTGTCCAACATAGATAACGTTGCATTTCTCAGGTAAAATGCGTTCTACAGCACCTTTAACTAACTCTAAATCAGCGTGCTTAACTCCCATAACTGTACCTAATGTATAGTTATCACCATTTGCATCAGAGATGAAAATTGGTTTTTTATGGAACATGTTACCTAAAATAGCTTTTGATTTTTTAATTCTTCCTGCTGCTTGAATGTAATCAAGTGTTTCAACAGTGGCGAATTGCACCATATCGTTACGGTGTTCTTCTACCCATTTAGCAACTTCTTCAATGCTCATGCCTTCATCTTGTCTTAAGGAAGCTTGAATAGCTAATAAACCTTCACCAAAGCAAGCATTTAAAGAATCTACGCCGATTAATTTACGTTCTGGGAATTGTTCTAATAATTGTTCTTTCGCTAATTCAAAGATGTTAATAGAACCGGATAATTTTGAGGAGCATGAAATATATAAGATATCGATGCCTTTTTCTAAGTAAGGTGTGCAGCGATTGATGAATTCAGTAAGTGGTACTTGAGTGGTTTTCATTTTTCTGCCCGCTTCTAACCAACCATAGAATTCTTCTGGGGTGAATTCGGCCCAGTCTAAATCTGCAACTTTTTCAACACCATCGACGACTACGTTCATTCTCGCATAGTCTAAATGGTATTTTTCACGGTCTTCTCTACATAAATCACTACATGAGTCGGTAATAATTTGGAATTTTGACATAGTTTTAAAACCTCCGCTGAATATATTAGGCACTTTGGAACAAAAAGGGTAGGCAAAATGCCTACTTCCTTTACACTTGTAAATGATTTGTTAACTTATGCACCATCTATGTGAGTATCACATATAGGCAATCTTTTCTTTTTAGAATAAGATTGTTCTCTTTCTCTCAACATGTCGATATCTTCACCAGTTCTATAACGATTGCGTTTACGATATCTCTTTGTGCTTGAAACTTCACTCATCTTTATCACTGAAATCCTTGATATCTCTATAGATACCTTTAATCTTTGGATAAATCTTTATATATGCATGCTTGTATAAATACATGTATTTCTTATTAGCTTTTTCATCTGGATAGAAGGCAGCGGATTTATGGACCATCGCTTTCGTTGCCTCTTCAACAGACGTAAATTCTTTTAAGGCCACAAATGTAGAAATAGCGGCACCTAAAGATGAGGTTTCAAATGTTTGCACTCTTGAAACAGGTAATCCAAATATATCTGCAGTAATTTGACAGATTGCATCACTTTGCGAACCACCACCAGAAATCATTAACGATTTAACTTTCTTCTTTTGCGATTTTTCAATACCTTCTAAACCTTCTTTTAAAGCATATGCAATACCTTCAATAATGGCTCTATACATATGGTATTTAGTGTGAATATCGCTAAATCCAATAATGGAACCTTTAGATAATGGTCTTCTTAAACCTGGTCCCCAATATGGTTGTAAAACCAATCCATCACTACCTGGTGGGATAGCATTTAATCTTTGGTTGGCTAATTCTTCTACCGCTAATTGATTAATTTTTGCTTCATCAAATAATTCAGCAGCAAATTCTTTTGTAAACCACGTTAGCATCCAATATCCACGATAGACTTGAACTTCCATGTTATAAAAACCTTTAATAGCAGCGGGATACGCTGGTAAGAATGGTTCTGGTTCATGATATTTTTGGTTACTAACTTCAATTGTAGAAGCGGTGCCATAAGAAATAGCGGCAATTGTTCTATCTAAAGCACCCAAACCCACTGTTTCACAAGCTTTATCAGATCCTGTAGCAATTAATTTAATGCCTAAAGGTAAACCGACCTCTTTGGCTAATTCATCAGTAAATGTTCCAAGAACTTCTCCTGGTTTCTTTAATTCACATAACATTGAGGAAGGAATACCAAAGATTCTTCCTTTTAAAGCGCCTTCTGGATACCATTCACCTTTTTTAAAGTTAATAGGGTAATGGCCTGTTACAGAAGCGGATGAATCAACTAGGTTACCAGTGATTTTATAGGTTAAATATCCAGAAATATTTACATACTTATATGTCTTCTTCCAGGTTTCAATTTCATTCTCTTTTAACCAGTGGGCAATTGTTCTTCTTCTATTGAGGGTAATTGTATTTCTCATACCCACCAAAGCGAAGGCAAATCTATGCAAAAGCGGTAGTTTTTCCTTTGCGTCTGCTAGTCTTTGATCCAACCATAAAATACATTTTCTTAATGGTTTTAAGTCTTTATCTAACTGTACAGAACTATCTCTAAAAGTGGTGATTGTAGCACCAATAATACTATCTAGTTTATCTGGATTATTAGAGGTTAATTCTTTAAGGTCTTGTTTTAAGATTTCAAAATAGTAATCTGGATCTTGTTCAGCATATGTTTTCTTTATTGAATAGTAGACTGGGTCATATGCTTTTTTAACCATGGCCACTATTTCGCCTTTTTTGTTTACTAAGGCGGCTCTTGCGGATTGAGTTCCAAAATCAATCGTTAAAATTAATTTTTCCATAAGTAAAATAACAAATCTTTTTTATTATAACACTTCTGTTGGCAAAGTGATATTTGCATTAAAAAACACCAAAAAATGAACAAAAATGGGGGTACACAAAGAAAAAAATGCTGTTTTTGTTAAATTTTATATAGATTTATCGCGCACTCGTGCTAATATGTACATGTTAGGCGTTGATAAATAATATCACGCACACTCATATGCCTATTAGGAGGAATTATATGGCTGAAAAAAGATACGTTTACCCCTTTGAAGAAGCTTATGGCTTAGGTAAAGAACTTCTTGGTGGTAAAGGTGCTGGCTTAGCTGAGATGACACACATCGGTGTCCCAGTTCCACAAGGTTTTACTATTACAACCGAAGCTTGCACACTCTATTATGACAGTGGAAAGAAAATCCCTGAATATGTGGAAAAAGCAATTTTTGAAGCGGTTGCCGATATCGAAAGAAAATCTGGCAAAAAATTTGGTGGAGATAAGAATCCATTATTAGTCTCTGTCCGTTCTGGCGCTCGTGTTAGTATGCCAGGTATGATGGACACAATCTTAAACTTAGGTTTAAATGAAACATCCGTTGCTGCTATCGCAAGAGAAACAGGTAATGAAAGATTTGCATTAGACTCCTATCGTCGTTTCATCTTGATGTTCACAAACATTGCTAAGGGACATCCAAGAACAGAAATGGACAAAATGCTTGATGAATTAAAAGAATCACGTGGTTACAAATTAGATACAGAAGTTACCGCTGATGAATTAAGAGAATTAGTCAAGAAATACAAAGCATATTATAAGAAAACATTTGGTGAAGAATTCCCATCAGATCCAAAGGTTCAATTAATGGAAGCTGTCGCAGCTGTCTTCAGAAGCTGGGACAACCCACGTGCTAACGTTTTCCGTCAAATGTATGGTATTCCATACAGCTGGGGAACCGCTGTTAACGTTCAATCCATGGTCTTTGGTAACAAAGGCGAAACATCCGGTACAGGCGTTGCATTCTCTCGTGACCCAGGTACAGGCGAAAAGAAGATTTCAGCTGAATATTTACCAAACGCTCAAGGTGAAGACGTCGTCGCAGGTATCCGTACACCTCTCCACATTGAAGAACTCAGAGCTCGTATGCCTGAGGTTTACAATCAATTTGAAGAAACCATTAAGAAAATGGAAGCCCATTACAAAGATATGCAAGATATGGAATTCACC
>JAILGI010000086.1 GCA_024696885.1 Bacilli bacterium | reverse complement strand
AGCTATTGATATATAAAATTGATTCATCGATTATCGAAGAAGATTATATTTCATCTATTAATATGATGTGCCAAGCAGGAGTGGGCAACCTAGATCTCTTGTTTGATGTTAAAGATAATCTTTCAAGAAAAGAATTGTATATTTATACAATCTCTAAACATATCTTAACTAAAACCTTAGATCGAACTTTGGGATTCTATGAGGAGATATTCTACTATGCGAATGAATTCGATTTATTTGATAATCTCTTCTATGTTGGTAAAGAGATTCTAGAAAAAGATATCAATAATCCAGATAACATTTATCTAGTATCTTTGTTGAGAGATTTGCTCTATATCTCTAAAGACTATATCACCATTGATGAATTCACCTCTGATGAAGAGGCGATTAATGTCTATCAACAAGTTGTTGGATCATACAAAAAGACATATCGTAACGCTTTAAACGGTGTGTTCTATAAAGTCGGAAGCCCAAATAGTTATAAATTCTTAGTGAAGGAAAAGAACGCATATATCCATCCTTATTTTTGGAACTTGAAACTAGTTTTATATGGGCGAACTGAGCAAAGAATGTCACTATACACACCTCTACTTCAATCATTTAATGATGAATTAGGAATGTTCCAACCTTATCAAGGCGATAAAGAAAAATATATTGGCCTATTATTCTTAAAAAGAAATACACTTTGTAATGAGACAATTAAAGAACTACTTAATTCCGCTCATGTGTATGGATGCGCTTTTGATGATATTGTTTATAAAACCACCACACCAAAAGATGAGATTCCAACAAATATCAATTATTACAATACCCAAAAAGTAGTGGGAGTTATCGCAGATGTTTTTGGTCTATATGAAAATGGACCATATCACTACATCAGTGGTTTTTCTAATTGTTATAAAAACAATCTTGTTACTATTGTTTATAACAGCAATTACAACTCACTAGAACGTGAATTGTTTCCATTATCAGATCTGGTTCATAACAAAAAGAAAAAATATCTCAGATTGTTTGTTGAAGGAACAAGCGATATGGGTATCAAGCTAGATAATTACAATGTTTCTGAAATCCATCTACCAATGGACGTTAAAAACGAAAAACAAATCATAGAGATTAGAAAAAACAAAATCAAATTATGTGGCAATATCGATAGAGAATTAGAAAAAGAAGGTTATGATTTTTGTTCAATTCGTTATGCAAAAAGATATCGTGATATCTATATCGGTAGAGATGAATATGAACATCTAGTGTCCTCTGATGTCAATAAATTCTATTCAGATGAACAGTTGTTATCGTTCCTCCCATTATTAGATGAGCATTATCATCACGACAAATTTGTCTATGTGCAAAATAATGGAGTCATTTCGTTATGTCGACAATCTTCGGCGGTGTTTAAAATCAATATCACTAACCACACCGATAAGCCACAGTGCTGCTACGCTAATTTTGATATAGATAAGTATAAAGATGTTTTTGTTGTAAATGATCATTACGTAGATATTATTTGCTACTATTTAGCGGAAAACACCATCAAAAAGCACGTATTTGAAGCGAATTTAAAAAAAGAAATCTATCGTCAAGATGACAAAGTTTACGATATCGACGCATATGGATTCAATATTCATGTTGAAATATCTAACCTGTTCCAAGGCACCTTTAGTGTTTATGTCAATCTAGAAAGTTGTCACCTTGATGATGAAATAATAACTCTCCCATCTTTTAAAGATATTTTAGGAACCGATAAAGAAGAGGGTGTTAAAGTCCACTATGTTTTACAAGTTCATCTATTTGAAAATCTCCCAAATTTAAAAAAGGTCATCATCCCTGAAGATGTCACCCTTGTTCAAGATGAAGCGTTTTATAATTGCCCGAATTTAAAAGAGATTGTTTTCGCCGAAAGTGGGGTAATTGATATCTATTCGAGATTCCTTGCGACAGGAAAAGATGTGGAAGTTAAATTCCCAAGTAATACGAATTATAACTTTATAGATTTCACTCATATTAAAACTAACAATTACAAAAATGGTCGATATATTGGTGATGGTGATAACAAATATGCCTATCTAGTGGGCATGATTGATAAATCGGCATTTTTCGAAGTCCATGATGACTGTAAAGAGATCCTCTGTGACATCAGATCTGTTTTAAAAGCGTCCATTCCTTATCGTTTATTTAAAGAAAAACACACTAAGGGTTTAAGTGGTGTTTTGGAAGTCATTATCAGAAACGCACCTTATACAATTGAAGATTTAGAACGCTACGCCCACAGTGAGGATATTGATGATTATTATTATGTCGATGACACTTTTGTATTCGACAAGAAAAGCCGTTCAATTCATAAAGTCACTTCTAAAGATAAAGTGATTAATATCCCGGAATATTTTGAAATAAAAGGCAATAAGCATTATGTTCGTTGGATTGCTCCTTTCTCACTTTCTGAATTACAAAATCAAAAAGTTATTATTCCAGGAACGGTTAGCTTCTTTGATGTTTATGCTTTTGGTCGCTTTGATTTGGATGGAATCGAACTAGTTCTAAGTGAAGGAGTGCAAACAATCTTCAACTCAGGAGTGTATGATTATCAATCTGAATTAAAAGACTTCGAAGAACTAAATGAGCAAATATCTGATCCAATAGCCCAAGAAGAGAACCGAGAACTTGTTGGGAGTGTAGAAGATTGCGTAATTAAGAATCTTGATTATTTATTTATTCCTGATTCTTATGACTTCGTTGTCGTTGATTTGCGCATTATATCAATCAAAACATTAGACGATTTGTGTAAGGCTTTAAAAATTTGCCCTCTTTATTCATCTTACGATGTGGAAACGTTTGTTTCTTTCGCCGTAATGAACACTCTCTCCGATATTAAATATATCGATCATAATGCGACTGACGAGCAAGTTAAAAGGTGGAAACGTATATTTAATGGCTCTTTTGGTTTAAATGCCTTTGTGAAGAATTCTCACACTAGGTTTTATAAAGATGATAATATTACTGCGATTATCAGTGGCTCAAATACTCATATTTATCGAACAAAAATAGGTAAAGATGGAAAAATTATTTTGCCACCTGTGGAACAAGAAATTAAAGAGATAAGCGTTCGAAAAATCGACTTCCTCAATAGTGGGGATATATCCACTCTTGATTTCAGAAATTTAATAATTTACCCCGGTCTTTTAGACGATTTGTTATTCGTCGAAATTGAAAATCTCATTATTAATCAAAAAACGGAAATCTACGACACCGCTGTTAAATATAAAAATGTTTATTTTGATGAAGAATTCTTCCCAAGACGTTCATATAATTCTTCAACAGTTCTTTCGTATATCGATGCGGAACATTTCTACATTAAAAGAAATGGAGAATATGTCTTAATTGAAGATTTAGACATCAACGACACAAATATATATCGTGGAGAATACTGCCACC
Organism: Bacilli bacterium; assembly: GCA_024696885.1. Lineage (GTDB taxonomy): Bacteria > Bacillota_I > Bacilli_A > RFN20 > CAG-826 > CAJOLV01. The sequence continues at coordinate 6,798 of JAILGI010000086.1, read as the reverse complement.
TTAAACAAATTAAATCAGTTACCTTTGGTAAAAATGTCCGTAGTATCGTCGGAGCCTTTAATGATTTAGACAATGTTAAATCAATTATAGTAACAGAAGGGGTCTTAGAAATTGATGAATCATTTAAGGATTGTTTAAGATTAGAGGAAATAATCCTTCCTCAATCATTAATGAGATTCACTAATAAATCATTATCCAATTGTCCTAATCTTAAAAAGATCATCATTCCACTTCACGTTAGACAATATCTTGATATTGATAATCGTATTAAAGAAGAGATTACCAAAGAAGATGGAATGGTGGAGATATATTTTTAATTAAGTAGGAGCGAACCATGAGACCAATTAATCAAGCTTTAACAAGTCAATTACGTAACCAAATTACTACTGAGTGGCGAAAAAGACACCCAGATATTCCTTATGAATTTAATGAAGATATTAGAGTGTACGCTGATGATGGAGAAGTATATATTCGAATATCCCCTCGTGGTAATTGTCGAACCCCATATTGTTTAAATGAAATGCAAGAAGTGGTTTCCTATATAGTTATCAATTACTGGCCACGTCGTGTCCTAGATTGCAAAGTCTTACCAAATTAGTTTTTCTACAACACCCCCAATCAATTGTGTCCAACATAAGAATATGGGGGTGTTTTTTATTAATCCTTTCATCCAATAATCGGACATTAAAATTGTGTAATTTTTGATTGCAGTCAAAACCTACAAACAAAGACACATTTTTCAGTGTCGAAAGGATTATTATGAAAAACAAAAAATTTATGTTATTAGCTGTTGGCGCTATGGGATTAGTGGCCGTAGCAACAGCCGGCGTTGGAACAGCGGCGTGGTTCGAAGCAAACAACAACACCACAATTACTGGTTCCGCAACAAAAACATACACAGTTGCAGACCCAGAAATTGATATTGGTTCCACAATTAATTTACAAATAATTGTTGAATTATGTGACAACACCGGAAAGGTTGATGGTGAAGGTGGATATTCAGCACCAACAGGAATGCTTTTATCTCATTATAACAGTTCCGGTGGTGGATCCCTTGAAACCTATTATCTTGACGGAGCTGGTGCACCACATATTTATACTCCTGCAGCTGGTTCATATTATTTCTACGCATACAAAATTACTGTGAAGTCTCCAACGACAGATATAGCTGGAGATGATGCAGTTGCACTTAGAAGCGCAGTGGTCCAATTGTCTGCAGCAAGAGCCAATTCATCAGCGGCGGTTTTCCAAGGATTTGTAGCAGATTTCGCCTCTGTCAACGGAAAGGTCGCAGACTCTGCAACCTCAATCAGTGTTACCGATATTTACACATTTGCTTCGGATTTAACTTCTATGAGTGCCAATACTGTTTTAGCGACAAAATATATTGGCGTCCGTGTTGATGGTGGAGCAATATCAGGTACTGGTTTGGAAGAAACATCTGGTAACGCTTTGAAGGCAGACTTCACAATTTCCGCAAATAAAAAATAGTTGTATCTAGATTTATTTTAAATAAAAAACCATCTAGGCTTGTAAAGGGCCAAGATGGTTTTTTTAATGTTACATTTCAAAAATATATAAATATTTCAAAAATAATGTGATCATGTCTTTTTTAGTGCTGAATGTGCACCTTCCTAAACCATATTTTAATAAAAAAATACCCATAACGATAAAAAAGCAAATGAAGCTATCAATCAACTGTCTACACCATCGACAATCTTCATTAAAGAAAAAGAGGGAAACATCTTTAACGTAAGTTTCTAACCTCTTTTTAAATTCGCAATTACAAATATGAACATAAAGAAAACTTGGGATTAACCCAAGCTTTCAAAATTATTATGCTAATTATGCACCACGGTCGACCATTGTACCATCGCTAATAGCGATTTTATCTGCTCCGTGCATATATCCACCATCGGCCCAAGTGCCAACAGCAGAACCTGTTGCTGCAACAGTGCATTTTCTAATGGCAAGCGTGGAACTGTTATAATATGCGGCTCCAACGAATGCTACAGCAGCATCAGTACTACTTTCGACATTGGTTGTGTTAATCGCTTGTCCCAATCCTTCATACATGCCCGAACCACCATTTTCTGTAGAAGTTAAATATTCTAATCCGCCTTCATTATTTGATCTAATTGCATATTTTAAATCATCGGTAGTTAATGCTGCAGCGCTAAAACTGTTTGTTTTTGTTAGTTTTATTGTTGAACCTGTTACATGAGCATAGATTTTAACAGCAGAACCAGGTGCTGTAGCTACTTCTGCATCGTGTGCTAATGCAACGGCATTTCCTTGGCCAGTTAATACCAATTCGAATGTTTTTCCGTTGATAGAATTAATAGCTGCGGCTTCACCAACAGCATCCGCAAACGCTGCTGTTAAATAGTATCCACCAACTGGATCTGGTGTTTGTGCGTCACGGACAGATCCGTTATAAATATAAGATGTGGCGCCAGAGGAATTTGTTAAATCACATTTATCTCCTTGCACTAAAGTGTAAGTGACAGTAACGGCTACATCTGCCAATGTGCCTTCTTTGTCTGCTTGTATTTGTGTGGCGGCAGTTGCTCCACTTAATTTTGCGTTCATATCACTTGCAAACCACGCTGCTGTTCCAACACCAGCGGTGCCTAATGCTACAAAGCCCATCGCTGCTGTTGCAACTAATAATAATTTTTTGTTTTTCATAATAATCCTTTCGACACTGAAAAATGTGTCTTTGTTTGTAGGTTTTGACTGCAATCAAAAATTACACAATTTTAATGTCCCTATTATTCGTGGGACTATGTTGGTTCTAACTCCCAAAGGGCGAACTGAGAGTTCTTATACTTTTAATCTTATATTAAAAAAATAAAAAATCAAATAAATAATGGTTATATCTTTGATATAAGGTAAATATATGTTTTTAAATATTTAGATGGAATCTGAATATATTATTCACTCCTTTAAGAGTGAACTATTTTTTGTTGACATGTATGCCTACGTGAATAATAATTATTATTGCGAAGACCGAAAGGTCCAACATAAACGTTTGGAAACATAGAATAATTGGTTGGTTCATTATTTTAGTAACCGTTTTCAAATCAGGGCAGTCAAGCTTGCTGTTCACTTACTTCTCTTTGCTGCAACAGAGAAAAAAGGGGTGAACGATAGCTAATTTAGTTATGCCTTAAGGAGAAGGTTATTATGTTAAGTGAAGCAAAAAAGATCGCTAGGTTGAGATTACTAAAAAGGATAGGCTTAATAGGTCTAGCCACTTCAGGTGCTATCGGCTTAGTGTTTTTAATTCTCTCCTTACTCCCTCAAGGCAATGCTGCTTTTACAATTCGTGTTGATAATCCAACTTCTATTGAAAATCAAACCTTCAAGATATTTACCACTGCAGAAGATGCTGAAAGTAGTGAAGTGAAAAATGGTGTCACCTATTTATCAGGTAGTCCATTACCAAACACCGCATTAACAGAATCTAAAATAGTGGAAAACTATCTTAATAGTGTCACTGAATTCAAAGGTGAAAATAACTTTAAAAATGACACTAATGGGAAAGATTTAGCGATGGTGTATACCATCTATTTAACTAATTCCACTGATGAGGAAATATCCGTTCAATATGCGGCTAGATTAGACGCATATAAAGAATCAAGTGAAGATGCTTCTTCCTTGATTGAATATTTCCGCATCTTAATTCAAACGGAAGAAGTTGGTAATCCGGCCTCTAAAACCAATAAATATTATGGGCAAAAGAGATCTGGAAGATTTGACCAACAGTACATCTTTGATGGCGATGTCAACGAAGACACTAAGGGTCGTGAAACCATCGGTGCACCTCATACATATTTGGGCACTGATATGATGACCCACGTGTCATTAGATGACAAAAACTGGCCGTCTTCTGGTAATGATGGATATTGTATTAACTTTGCTGATTATAAAATCACTAAAGATATCGTCCTATCAGAAGTGAGGGTTCCTGTTGGAAAAGTTATGAGATATACATTTGTTGCATATTTCGAAGGTGGAGATATCGATAGTTATGTAAGAGCGCAAAATGATGACTATTTACTTTTATCTTTACACTTTGGTGTTTAATTAATGTCCAAATTCCATCCTTCACAAAAGATTAAGTTGTTAGCAGTTGGCGCAATACTGTTTGCTTTTGGTGTTGCCACTTCTGCAGTGGCTACTACTGCGTGGTATAATCTTTTAGATATTGCCGTAGTGAGTAACCTCAACTTAAAAATTGATATGAAGGATGCCAAACTTGAGCTAGGAATGACTAGCAAAGTCAATGGTGAGAGAATTTGGAGCGGTGACGAAGATCACCCAGACGGATTCTCAACTGAAGAATTGGGCATTGATGGGACCATCTTAAATGATGTCAGTGGGATGTATGAATCGGATTGGTTAAATGATTCAACTGATTTATCAACCGCATTGCCAAGATTCCACACTCGTTATAGACCAGGTATGAACAATTTCAATACCGGATTTATAAGTGATGAGGAAGCTGAAAAGAACATCGTTCAATTAGAATTCTTCTTCTATTCAGAGTTATACGACATGGATGTCTATTTAGATAACTCCACATCATTCTCTCCAAATACGAAGATGAATTATGACAAGGCTAAAGAAAAGGCCGATGATCCTAATGATGAGAACGAAGTTTATCAGATTAAAGATAAATTAGATAAAGTCATCTATGCGACAAGAATGTCGTTCCTCTCTGACGAGGGATATATCATTGTCAACCCTTACAAGGGTTTGGATGTCATCGGTGATGTAGAAACATATTATGGAGGTATCTTAGACCTCAATAAAGATGGTTTCTATGATTATCGTGATGGTAAAGAAGTCCTTTATGGCGAACTAATCGATGATACTATTCCAGTTCCATATTCTGGAGTTGGTAATAGTGAAGATGACTATAAAAAAGACGTGAAAAAATACAACACCTTCCAAGGTGAACATAAAAAAGACATCCAAATGGTCAATGAAAACTCCGTGAAAGAGAATATTAGAGTTGAAAACAGCAAGAGTTTAAAACAAGTTGCTTTTGACACTAATGACCCATTCGGTTCATCTCCAATCTGTCATATTAAAAAAGGAGAAGAACCAAAACGTGTTGTTATGAGCATATACGTTGAAGGATGGGATAGACATATGACAGATGATATTGCATCGGCAACATTCGACGTCAATATCGCATTTACCGGTTTAGTTAAGAATTAAAGGAGGAACAACTATGAGTGGTTTCCTTAATTATGTTAGATCGTTCTTTCTGACCATTTTCTCAAAGAATGTTTTAAATCCTAATGAATATATACGCGTGTTCGCGGAATATCAACCACAATTCGGAGTGCCAGGCACAATTATGTTTGTCATCTTCGTCCTTGTTGGTGTGGCTTTCGTGACCAGTGCGATATTATTAATCATTTGGGCGATTAGAAAGATATTCAGACCAAGAGGAAAAGGTCTCAACGAACAAAAGATGAAAGAAGAAATCGAAAGATTGAATCTTGAACTTTACGATGTCACTAGAGAAAAAGACAGAATTTTAGCGTTGTCTAGAGAAGCTGACGGCATCTACTCACCAGTGGTTGAAGCTGGTGGTGGTGGTCGTGGTGGTATGACCAAAATAGATGACAATATCGCTGGTGGCAGATTTGCAAAACTATACACGGTAGATGACAAATACAAAGAAGGCGAATATGTAGCTGAACTTCCAGAAGATTCCACAGCTATTTCCTTAAAGGAAATCTGTGAAAGATTCAGAAACTTTGCATGTTCCCAAATGCGCTTATACTATTCTCCAGAAGTAGTGAGACAATTCTTTGCAGCGATGGGCACAGGTCACCTCATCATCTTAGAAGGTATTTCTGGTACAGGTAAAACATCCTTACCATATTGTATGGGCCGTTTCCTTAGACACAGTGCAGCTATCTGCCCTGTTCAACCATCTTGGAGAGATAGAAGTGAATTATTAGGTTATTACAACGATTTTACGAAGAAATTCACCGAAACTGAATTCCTAAGAGCGTGTTATGAAGCAACATACAGAAATGACATTTCTGTTGTTGTCCTCGATGAAATGAACTTAGCGCGTATTGAATATTATTTCGCTGAATTCTTATCCATCATGGAAATGCCTGATCCAAAAGAATGGATCGTAGACGTTATCGCTAGCGCGAAAGAAGACGATCCAAAACATTTGGAAGGTGGCAAATTATTAATTCCTCAAAACATTTGGTTTGTCGGCACCGCGAATAACGATGATAGTACATTTACTATTACCGATAAGGTCTATGACCGTGCGGTTTCATTATTCTTTGACAACAAAGCTAAACCATTTGACGCTCCATATACAGAAGCTCTTCCTTTACCAGCTGAATATCTTTCTGGCTTATATAAGAAAGCCATTGAAGAAAACCCAGTTAGTGAAGAAAGCGTTGCTAAATTTGCTGAATTAGACGAATTCGTTATTGAACACTTCAAGTTAGCGTTTGGTAACCGTATTATGAAGCAATTATATTCATTCGTCCCAGTCTATATCGCCTGTGGCGGAACTGAATATGAAGCATATGACTTCATCTTCAAGACTAAAGTCTTAAAGAAATTTGAAGTCTTAAGCGTTGGCTTATTAAAAGAAGAACTCGTTGCCTTAGACGAGGAATTAACAAGATTATATGGTTTAAACGAATTCTCAATGTCTAGAGATAAGATTAAAACATTAATGAAAAACGCTAGATAAGTATTATGGCTAAAAAGAAAAAGGATACAGTCATAGAAGAATTAACC
>JAILGI010000081.1 GCA_024696885.1 Bacilli bacterium | reverse complement strand
TCCAGGACTTGAACCCGGAACATAACGGTTATGGGCCGTCCACTCTAACCAATTGAGTTAATGGTCCGTTATTTATAACGCAAGAAATACAATACACGAGAAGGAAGAAAGTTTCAATCAAAAATACGCTCTCTTGCGTTATAAAAAGTATTAAAGTTTATCAATTGTGACTTTTGCTTGGCTATTCGCTCCGGAACCAGTAATTTCAATGGAAATGTTCCAATCGAGTGTTTCGCCATTATTTAAGGTGTTGTTTTCAACAAATTGAGAGTCGTAGTCGTATAAGTTATAGCTACCATTAGTGAATAAGTCACTTGCCATAAATCTCTCAGTTGGATGATAAGTTTCAGTCTTATTGTTACGAATTAATTGGAGCAAATTGTAATCGTAGAATTTGCTGTTTTCATCTGCGATTAAGGTGCCTCTTCCATCATCGTTCTCATAAGTGTTGGACCAAGCAGTGGCGACATATCCCTTATTTGGGTTAGTGGTCATATGTTCGGAATCGACACACATTTCGCCACCTGAATTATAGGCATATAATAAGCGTGCATCGACGTGCCACATACGAATGCCCACTTTCTTCACACCAGCATATTGAGTGCTGCCGTTATACATGTAATCGCAGTCAAATTCATTCAAACCAGTATTGGAATATAATTCTAAAAGAATATATTCATCAAATGGTGAATTATAAGTATTCCATTTAGAGGAAATCAAAATTACATCGTGTGTTTCTTGGAATGTACCAATAGTGACTTCGGAATCACCGGTTACAACATATGGATCAGCCCAACCATACGCCATCACGGAGAATGGATCGTGACCACCTACGTTATGGTCTTGCATGGAGAAATTACCTGCAGGTGTGTATTTGTAATCGGAATAGTCATAATAATCGTCTAAACCTAATACGTGACCCATTTCGTGAATGTATGTATGAGCGTCAATTGTGCAGTGTAATGTATCGCCTGATTGATATGTGCTCTTACCAGTACGTGTATATGCATTCGCGCCGTACATGAAATCATAGCTCGCCCAGAAATAAGCGTTAGGATTTGGATTGTTTTTATTCGCGGCGTAACCATTTTGACAATAGAAAGCATAAGCCCATAAATTGCTCTTTGAGTCATCGCCTAAAGCGCCGTAATCAGGAGCGGCATAAATGAGCATGACCGCATCGATATAACCATCTTTATCCGCATCAAATTCACTACGTGAATAGGAATTGTTATTAAAGAACCATGTAGTGGCATCTTTCACAATTTGACCAGTAATATTGTCGGTTGGAGAACAAATCTCAGGGTCATCATGGTTATAATTCACTGAATACCAATCGGAAACTACACCAGTTAATGAGAATTTACCATTTGATTCTTCTTCATAATATGTTTTGACACTCTTCCAGCCAGTATCTCCATCTGTACCAAAATAAGCCTTTTGAATATCATTTCTCACAGAGCTCTTCTTCGAAGTAGAGATAAAATTACTAGAATCATTTAACCAAACAGGAATGACAATAATATTGATATCACCAAGTGTATCGCAGTATGCGACATTGCTATAAACGGTGTTATTACTTAAAGTTTTATAGCGACTCTCTAATGTTGTCTTTTCACTAACTTCAACAATGTCACCACCGGAACCGCCACCATCAAGAGTAACGGTAACTTTAGTTCTTCCTAATAAATTGCCACTTTCTTTACCTTTAACATTGACATAAGTACTGCCAATGGTTAAAGCATCAAAAGAACCATTATCATCTAATTGGCCCACTAAAGGATCATCAATTGTCCAAACGATACCGCTTTCTTTGGCATCAGCTGGATATAATTCAGCGGTGAAAGAAATGTGCCCACCGATTTCCACTGTGGGATTTGCTGGTGTAATGACCGCAGATTTATAATAGTCGGTTTCTGTTTCCCCACCTTCTTCACCTTGTTGAAAATTCTTTAAGAATTCTTCAATATAAGCACATCCGGATAGAGATAAGGAACCAATGCATAACGCTAATAACATTAATGGGTTTTTCATTTTCATAAATAAGCCCTCCAAAAATATATTATAATATTTTTTCTTATTATTTGCTTAAAAACTTTTATATAATAAGCACAAATGAAAGCAATTAGACAAGTTTTAGCGGCGCTACGTAAAGCGGATCAAACTTATAACCTCATTAACCATGGCGATAAAATAGTCATCGGTCTTTCTGGCGGTAAAGATAGTGTTGTTTTAACTTACGTCTTATCACTTTATCAGAAATTTTCTCACACTGATTTCACCATTCAACCAGTGACCTTAGATTTAGGTTTTGATGGTTTCTCCGCGGATGGTTTAAAAGAATTTTGCCGTTCTTTAAACCTCGAATTACATATTGAAAATGCGAGAGAAGTTTACCCTATTTTGTTAAAACAAAAAGAACTACAAAAGCTCAATCATTTACCTTGCTCAATCTGTTCAAGAATGAAAAAGGCCTCTATTAACAAAGTGGCCAATGAACTCGGTTTTAATAAAGTGGCCTTTGCCCATCATTTTGATGATGCGATTGAAACATTATTCATGAATGAAATATATGGTTCAAGAATCGCAACCTTCTCGCCTAAGATGCATTTAGAAAACGCGAATATTGATTTCATTCGTCCTTTGATCTTGTGTCATGAAAAACAAATTGAACAATTAATTAAAGAAGAAAACCTACCTGTCTTTGATTCTCATTGTCCCGCGGATAAAACCACAACAAGAGAGGATATCAAAACTTTAATCAGAAGTATTTATAAAGAATATCCACAAGCAAAAGATAATTTTTTAACTATGTTAAATAATTATGAACAATTCGATGTTTGGGGTAATGAAATATATTTAAAAGTCAACCAAGATGGTCTAAATCTGAAACCAGTGGTGACACCAATCGATGAATGGAAGATGCTCGATATCCGTCAAAAAGTGTTTATGATCGAACAAAACATTCCTTATGCTGA
>JAILGI010000022.1 GCA_024696885.1 Bacilli bacterium | reverse complement strand
GCTTCTTCATCAACGTAGATTGTGCAATCTGGGTGATCTTGAAGGATGGAACATGGGACATCTTCTGTCTTTGGACCAGTTAATAAATCTTTAATAGCTTTGGCTTTATTCTTACCAGTAGCGATTAAGACAATTTTTCTCGCGTTCATGATGCTCTTTAAACCCATGGTAACGGCTTTCGTAGGAACTTCAGAGATATCGTTAAATAAACGGGAATTATCTTTAATTGTGGATTCGGTTAATTCCGCGATATGGGTTAAGGAATCAAATGGTGTTCCTGGTTCGTTGAAGGCGATATGGCCATCACTACCGATACCTAAGATTTGAAGATCAATTCCACCGAAAGAGGCAATTTCATCATCATATTGATGCATATAAGCAATGTAATCACCAACACCTTTTAAGACGTGGGTTTTGCTCTTATCGATATCGATATGGTTGAATAAGTTATCGTTCATAAAATAACGATAAGATTGATTGTGGGTACCTTCTAAACCGATGTATTCATCTAAGTTAAATGTAGCGACTTGTTTGAAGGACACTCTTCCTTCTTTATTAGCTTTCACTAAGTTGGCGTACACGCCTAATGGGGATGTACCTGTGGCTAAGCCTAAGACACTATTTGGTTTGGCGTTAACTTGTTTAATGAATTCTTCAGCGATTAATCTGCTGATTTCTTTTTCGTTTCCGACGACGACTTTCATAATATTAAACCCCTTTATTGTTTATCGACGACATTGTCTATTTTCTTAACGATTGAATTTTCTGGGAAGCAGCCTCTAAGCATACTTAATGGGTATACTTGTGTGCTCTTACCAATGATGGTCCCTGGATTGAGGACGCTTCCACATCCGATATCCGCGTGATCACCTAAGAAAGCACCGATTTTTCTTAAGCCTGTTTCGTAGTTCTTATCTCCATGGATAACGACGTTTTTACCATCGCTTTTTAAGTTGGAGCAGATACTACCTGCGCCCATATGGGAGTGACTTCCTAAGATGGAATCACCAACGTAATTGTAGTGAGGAACTTGGACGTGATAGAGGAGAATGGAATTCTTTAATTCAGAAGAATTACCAACGACACAGTTTTCACCAATGATGACATTTCCTCTTAAATAAGCGCCTGGTCTTAATTCTGTACCACTACCGATGATGACTGGCGCTTCAATAGTCGCGGTTTTCGCGATTTTGACATTTTCACCAACATAGACACCGGGGGCGATTTCTGTATATCCAGGGACGCCTAATTCGATTTGTTTTTTAATGACTTCTTTGATTTGAGGAAGGATTTCCCATGGATATGTGCTTTTTTCAAAGATTTCTTTTAAGAATGGAATAGGGCACTCTTCGAATAATTCACTAGTTTTGATATTTAACTTATTCACAGACATAGCCTCTCTTCTTAATAACGTTATAAATCTTTTCAATATAAGCATCGCATTCTGCGACGGTTGGACATTCCACCATAATTCTGACAACTGGTTCGGTACCACTTTGTCTTAATAAGGCACGTCCGTTATCACCGATTTCTTCGTTTACTTCTTTGAATTTAGCTTGCACCATTTCATCATCCACGACGGCGGCTTTATTAGTCACTCTCACGTTTTTCATTTTTTGTGGTAAGAGATGGACAGGTGCCACTAATTTGGAGAGTTTTTCTTTTTTAGAAAGAATTTCTTCAGTGACCATAACAGCGGTTAAGATACCATCACCTGTGGTCGCGTATTTCTTAATAATAACGTGACCGGATTGTTCACCACCTAAGCTATAGCCATCGTTTTGCATTCTTTCAAAGACGAATCTATCACCAACTTTGGTTTGCACATTTTTAACACCGATTTGTTTTAAGGCTTTAGTTAAGCCAGAGTTAGACATAATTGTGGTCACTAATGTGCTTTTTTCTAAGGCACCTTCCGCTTTAAGTTTGCAAGCGAGTAAGTACATAATCTTATCGCCATCGACTTCGTGGCCATTTTCATCAACAGCGATACATCTATCGCAGTCACCATCGAAGGCAAAGCCTAAATCTAACTTGTTGTCTTTGACAAATTTACAAAGATTTTCGATATGTGTACTACCGGCATTAAGGTTGATGTTTAAGCCGTTAGGATCATTATTAATAACAAATGTTTGTGCGCCTAAAGCATCAAAGACGTTTTTAGCAATCATCCAAGAAGCACCATTAGAGGTATCAAGACCGATTCTTAAGGACTTCATGGAGTGTTTGGCTAAGGAAATTAAATAGCCAACATAACGGTTTCTACCAGAGGAATAATCAGAGATACATCCAATATTCTCTTTGGTGGCGAATGGTAAATCATTACCTTCGATTTCTAATTTCTTTAAATCGCCATCGAGATAAGCTTCGATTAAGACGGCGACAGCATCTTCTAATTTTTCACCATTACAGTTGATGACTTTAATACCATTGTCATAGAAAGGATTATGACTGGCGGTAATCATGACACCACAGTCAAAGCAATCTTGTCTAACAATGTAAGAAACGCTTGGTGTGGTTGTGACGTGCAATAAGTCAACATCCGCGCCTGATGCCGCTAAACCAGCGGCGACAGCGTACTCTAACATATAAGAGGAACGTCTGGTATCTTTACCGATAACCACTCTAGCGCGGTAACCTGGTTTTTGAAGTGTATATTTAGGATTGGAATAGAACCAACCTAAGAAACGACCGATTTTATAAGCGTGATCCGCGGTTAAGACGATATTCACTTCACCTCTGAATCCATCGGTGCCAAAGTATTTGGTTTTGATATCTTCACCGATACTCATTGGTAATTTTTTACCACGATGAATGACGATATTTGGATTTAATAATTCATCTGTGGTGATTTTAAATAATTCTGACAATTCTAATACTTTATCAATCTGGGGAAGGGATTCATCACTTTCCCATTTAGAAACGGATTGACGAGAAACATTTAATAGTTTCGAAAGTTGTTCTTGAGAAATGTCGTTAACAATTCTTAAATGAGCAATTTTTTCACCTAATGTCATTAAAACTTACCTCCTGCAATCAATGGTTGCACATTGCTTTTATTTTAATTGTTTTTCACTATATATCAATAATTTTTTTATATTATATGTTTATATGTGTAAAGTTTGCTTTACGTATAGGCTTTTAAGGCCTGTTTTTTTCATTATTTCACATAATTAATGTGTTTATTTTTTTAGTTAAAAATAAAAAATCAGTGGTAAATCAAGGCAATTAGTTTATACTAATTAAGGATTTTTTTGCCATGAGTAAGAAAAAAGTATTATCACTATTAGGTCTCATATTAGTTGTTGTCTTATGGGGTATTGCTCCTGTAATCAGCAAATTTTTATTTGATAATAACTATGCTTCCCCTGCTTTATTAACAGCGATAAGAGGTTTGCTTTCTGTTATCGCAATGGGAATTATTATTCTCGCCACAGGTATTTATAAAAAACTTACAAAAGCATATTGGATTTGTGTTCCTGCAGGTCTTATTCTTGGCTTAGCATATTTATTACAATTTGTTGGTTTAAACGATACCACTCCAGCGAAGAATACTTTCTTAGAAAGTTTATCTTGCATTACTGTTCCTATCACTATGTTTATTCTTGTGAAAGAAAAACCAGGATGGGTTTCTGTATTAGCCGCTTTAGCGTGTCTATTCGGTTCCTTTGTTTTATGTGGTAATGGTTGGGATTTCACCGCGATGTTTACTTCCCCCACTAAGGGAGATATTTTATCCATGATTGCGGGTATTTTCTTTGGCATTGATATCGCTTTTACTAAGGTATTTGCCAAGGGAAAAGACCCACTACTATTTGTATTCTTCCAACTAATCATTTTGACCATTATGAATTTCGCTTACGCTTTCCCATTTGAACAAGTGGCGTTTGCTTGGAAAGCGGAAGTGATTATTATCGCTATTGTTTTAGGTGTTCTTTGCACCGCGGTATGCTGGGTACTTAGAACTGCGTGCATACGTAATGTCAGCGCAGTGACATGCGCAGTATTAATGCCCATGAGTGCGGTTATCGCTACTTTAACGAGCATTATCTTTAAATTAGAAACCTTTTCTTGGAACGTCATCGCTGGTGGTTTAATCATCACTTTATCCATTGTTTTATCGGGTATTTACGATGCTAAACAAGAAAAGAAAGCAAATAAGGAGGCTAACAAATGAGCATTCATGTTTTTAGTGAAATTGGAAAATTAAAAACTGTCCTTTTACATGAACCAGGGGAAGAATTACACAATTTAACTCCTAAATATTTGGATGATTTATTATTTGACGATATTCCATGGCTTCCTTTAGCGAAGAAAGAACATCAAAAATTCGCTCAAACATTTATTGATAATGGAGTTAAGGTTGTTTATTTAACCGATTTAGTTTGCGAAGCAATTGATACAAGTAAAGAAGTAAAAGAAGAATTTGTTTCTCAATTTGTGAAAGAAGCAAATATCAATTCCGTTACTTTATCAGAATTAGTCCATCAATATCTTTTATCCATTTCCTCTACAAAAGAGATGGTTTTAAAGATGATGGCCGGTATTAAGAAGAATGAATTACCGAATTATCAAGCTAAGACGCTTCGCGATATGGTGGATGAAAAGCATTTTGCCACTGATCCAATGCCTAATTTATATTTCCAAAGAGATCCATTTGCCTCAATTGGAGAAGGTATTAGTTTAAATAATATGTTCTCTATTACCAGAAGTAGAGAAACTATCTTTGGTGAATATATTTTTAAATATCACCCAGTTTATAAAGGCACAAAGTTGTTCTATAACCGTAACCTCTATAAGAACATTGAGGGTGGCGATATTATGGTTTTGAATAAAACCACTTTAATTATTGGGGCTAGTCAAAGAACCACGACTATCGCGATTGAAACTTTAGCGAAGAATCTATTCTTTAAAGAAAACACCACTTTTGAAAATATTATTGTTTTGTCCATCCCAAAAGCGCGTACTTTTATGCATTTAGACACTATCTTTACACAAGTGGATAAGAATAAATTCACCATTCATCAACAATGTTATGACTTATTAACTATCTTTGAGATTCATAAGGGTGAAAATGGTAAGTTAAGCGTAGAAAACACTAACGCAAAATTAAAAGATGTCTTAGAAAAGTATATTAAAATGCCGATTATTTTAATTCCTTGTGGCGGTGAAGACCATGTCAGCGCGGATAGAGAACAATGGTCTGATGGCTCTAACACTATCGCAATTGCTCCTGGAAGAGTTATCGCTTACGAAAGAAATGACATTACAAACAACATATTAAGAAGTTATGGCATTGAAGTATTTGAAATACCATCTAGTGAATTATCTCGTGGAAGAGGTGGTCCTAGATGTATGTGTATGCCTTTAGAAAGAGAGGACGTTGAATAATGAAATTATCACAAAAACACTTTTTAACACTTTTAGATTATTCTCCTGAAGAAATCCTTTATTTGATTGATTTAGCAAAACAATTAAAGGAAGAAAAAAGAAAGGGTATTCCTCATCGTCATTTAGAAGGAAAGAACGTTGTACTTCTTTTTGAAAAAGATTCCACCAGAACAAGATGCGCTTTTGAGGTGGCGGCCTCTGATTTAGGTATGAACGCAGTTTATATTGGATCAAGCGGTTCACAGATGGGCAAAAAAGAAAGTATCAAAGATACCGCGAGAGTTTTAGGAAGAATGTTCGATGGCATTGAATATCGTGGTTACGCCCAAAAAACTGTCGAATGTTTAGC
>JAILGI010000010.1 GCA_024696885.1 Bacilli bacterium | reverse complement strand
AAAAGGGGCGAATTTTACGGTAAAATCCGCCTCTTTTCCTAGATTGGAGCCTTTTATGGACATCAAATTTTACAACTCATTAACAAATACAGTAGAACCATTTCACACCCTTCAAGAAGGCAAAGTGAGCATGTACGTTTGCGGACCTACTGTATATAATTATCCCCACATTGGCAACATGCGTCCTGTCGTTGTTTTTGATATTTTAAGAAGATTTTTAACATATGTTGGTTACGAGGTAACATATGTCAGCAATTTTACCGATGTTGATGACAAAATAATTAATGCTTCAATCAAAGAAAATAAAACCGAAAAAGAATTAACTGAATTCTTTATTGATGAATTCAAAAAGACCACGAATAGAATTGGTAGCCAAGTTCCCACAATTACACCTAAGGTTACCGAATATATTGATAAAATCATCGCTTATGTCGCAAAATTAGTGGAATTAGATGCTGCATATGTCGTTAATGGTAATGTTTACTTTAGAGTGTCTAAAATCAAAGATTACGGTGCCTTAAGCGGTATCAATACCGAAGACTTAATCGCAGGCGCTAGAATCGAAGAAAATAGCGAAAAAGAATCACCATTAGATTTTGCTTTATGGAAGAAAACAGATGTCGGTATTTCATGGGATTCCCCTTGGGGAAAAGGTCGTCCTGGTTGGCACACTGAATGCTGCGTGATGATTGACACCATTTTCCCAGATCACTTTATCGATATCCATGGTGGTGGTTATGATTTAAAATTCCCACATCATGAAAATGAAATCGCACAAGCTGAGGCAATGCATGGCAATAAGATTGCTAACTATTGGATGCATAATGCCTTCATCAATTTCGGTGGTGAAAAGATGTCTAAATCTTTAGGTAATGTTGTATACGCTAAAGACATGATCGATAAATTCACTGGTCCAGTAACTCGTTTAGTTATTTTAAACACCCATTATCGTATGCCAGTTAATTACACCGACGAAACCATCGAAGCGGCCCGTCAAGAAATTAGCAAAATGACAAACGCTTACAAACAATTAAGCCTCTTATTGCAAGCTAACGGATACGACTTAAATACGTGCAAACCCGCTTATATTGATAAATTTTTACTCTCTCTCGCTGATGATTTAAACACCGCAAATGCGTTGATGGAACTCTATTCCTTAATTAAAGAAGCGAACCAATTAATGAGAAGTAGAGAACTCGATTTACATAAATTAGGCGATATCTTTAAAACCCTCACCGATATGTTTAATATCTTAGGTTTAGATATTCCTTTTAAGGCGTTAACATCAGATGAATTAAAACTCTATCAAGACTATCTTGCTTTAAAGAAAGAAAAAAGATTCGAAGAATCCGATGTTTTAAGAAACCAATTAATGGAAAAAGGTATTCTCTAAATGAATAAACAGACAAACGATAATTTAATATACGGAAGAAATCCAGTCAGGGAAGCTTTGAAATTTGGTAATGTCAAATCAATTATCATTGCCTCTTCCTTTCACGATGGAGATGTTCTTAAGCTTATTTCAGATTTATCTCTCCCCACAAAAACCGTCAATGTTAATGAACTTAATAAATTGACAAACAACGGAGTGCATCAAGGAATTGCTGCGTATGTGAAATCCTATAATTATCATTCTTTAGAGGAATTAATAGCGAAAGGTAAAAAAGAAACCCATCCTATTATTGTCATGTTAGATGGTATTAATGATCCACATAACTTTGGAGCGATTTTAAGATGTTGTGACATTTTTAATGTGACTGGTGTTGTTATTTCAAAGCATAATCAAGTACCACTTAATGCGACAGTGGCGAAGACATCCGCTGGTGCAATTAACTATGTCCCCGTCGCTTCGGTTAGCAATCTTAATAACGCAATAAGAACTTTGAAGGATGCTGGTTTCTGGATCGTCAGTAGTGCCGGTGGTGCCAGCATGAATTACCAGGAAATATCATATGATTTTCCCACTGTTTTGGTGATTGGCAATGAAGGTGATGGCGTTTCCTCGCTAGTGCTTAAAAACTCTGATTATGTGGTTAAGATACCGATGTATGGCCAAGTTAACTCACTCAATGCATCTGTTGCAACTGGCATATTGCTAGCTAAAATACGTAACTAGACATTCTTCTTCTCCTAACGTTTAAAGAAAGGAGAAGATTATAATGGTTAACACCAAAGAACAAAAGATTGATAATGAGCTTTTGATGTTGATTAAAAAAGGCGATGAATCAGCGAAAGAAAAACTCTTAACGCGGTATCGTAAAATAAGCGCCTATAAAGCTGACACATTTTGTAGAAAATACGATATTCCTCCGTCATACCATGACGATTATAGGAGTATCTTTTTTGTCTGTGTTCTTCTTGCTATTGAAAAATTCGATTTCGATCAAGAGAACTTCTTTTCTTTTTACTCCACATTTTCGTATTACGAGGCTATTAATTATCTAAAAAACATGGGTCAACCCATTATCTTGCAAGATGATATCCTCGATTCGAATAGCTATGTCCTTATGGATAGTGGATCGGAAGAAGA
>JAILGI010000083.1 GCA_024696885.1 Bacilli bacterium | reverse complement strand
AAAAAACACTTTACATTATACGCACACTTATGGGTATAATATACGCACGTATATGAATAAGGTATTAGCAACAGACTTAGATGGTACACTGTTTTATCCGAAACAGCTCAATAGATGCATCCCTAAGAAGAATGTCAAATTCCTCAGGAAATGGATTGATGCCGGTAATAAACTCGTCCTTGTTACCTCACGTAGTACACAATTCTGCGAGAGATTAAAGGATGAGATTCAAAGACCTTTTGATCTCCTCACCTGTACATCCGCACAAATAATTGCCAATGGTGAAGTCATCCGTGATACAACCGTTCCAAACGACATCATGGAGGAAGTCATTAATAAGGTTACAAGAACCGTTAGGCCAACCGCCATCTTAATGACAACTGGTAAATATCCTTGTATTATTCGTGATTCCCATCACCCATTAACAAAGCTTCTCTATGTCATGTACCACATATACTATGCTTTCCAAGGCAAATATAAAGAACCATATTGTTATGACAATAAAACATTCAATTTAGAACTGAAAGATGGTAATCTTTATAAAGCGATGATATTTTTCGGCCTCGCAAAGAGGAAAAATAAATTTGCTAAGGAACTCAATAAATCTTTTAGAGAGCAATATCCAGATGTGGAATTCTCTTGGACCACTGTGGTCAATGAGATAACCCCTAAAGATTGTACTAAAGGTCAAGGCGTTCAATTCTATTGTGAAAAGATGGGAATTGATAAAAACGATGTCTATGTCGTCGGCGATTCCGGTAACGATATCACAATGTTCAATGCCTTTAAAAACAACAGTTTCTGTATGAAACACGCGAGTAAAATAGTACGTAAATATGCCACTCATACGGTAGGGCGCGTTTATAAACTAGAGAAATATTTACTACCGAAGGAGGAAAACAAACAATGAATCAAGCCAGTCATTACATCTTCAACATCTATCACTATTTGTTGAATTTAAGAGACACCATGGAATATTCCATCGATCGTGAACATGGTGAAGCCTTATTCAATCAAAGAAAGACTGTTTTAACACAAGGTAAAACAGAAAACAGTGCTTTAGGTAATTTCTTAAAGAACAATCCAGAACAAGGCGAAAAAATTAAAGAAAAGTTAGACGAATTCGTTAACGAAATTTATGGAGATGATTCCACAATCTTAAAAGTCGCTGATGGTAAAGTCCGCGTTGATCACACTCAACATATCAAATTATTCGATTACATCATCGGATTACAAGAATCCATCAGAGACATCATTTATGGCTATCTTAATTTCGCAAGAAATAACAAAGAAGATGAAGCAATCATCACCGATTTAGTGGAATTAGACGATAAATTATTCCGTCCAGTCTTCACTATGTTAGCAATGAGAGAATTTGAAAAATCTTTTGGTGAATTCCAAAAAGTGATGAGTGAATCACAAGGTAAACAAACACCACAAAGTAATTTCATCGTGCAAAACGAAATCGTTAAATTATCACAAATGATTAGATTCTGTCATGCACATCATCACTGCACAGACAATAAGACCATGGATGTCTTAGACCAAGTTCTCGCCGTTATCGAAATGACCGAAGGTCGTAGAGAAAGAAGAGACAACAAATCATTTAAAGAAATCTTTGATGACATCAACGCTAAACTCAATGCTTTAGTCGCAGAAGTGGAACCACAATGGAAAGCCGCTTATCAAAAAGCATTAGACGAAGCTATTAAGATGAGTCAAAAAGCCCAAGAAAAGGAAAAAAATCCTGCTTAATAAGGAGCAAACATTATGAAAAAAACAGCTAGAAAAGTATCTATTTTCGAAATCGTCTGGTATTCTCTTACCGGAGCATTATCACTTTGGGGATTAACCTATATTGTTTTAGGTATTATCGCTCGTAATTCCCGTTCCAGTGACGCCATTTACAAAGCCAATCAAGAAATCGCTAGACTCTTCAAATTAAGTTTCCTCAAATGGGGAATGATCCTCTTTGTCTTAGGTGTTGGCCTCGCTATTATCGTTTTATTAGTGAACGCTAAAACAGCAGATAGAGAAGTCGAAAAACAACAAAGAAGAGCGGCTAGACTTGCTGCGGCTAAAGAAGAAAAAGTGGAAGAACCTAAAGAAGAGGTTGCTCCAGCTCAAGTGGAAGAAAA
>JAILGI010000071.1 GCA_024696885.1 Bacilli bacterium | reverse complement strand
TGTCGGTTTACAAGAATACACCGATGGAAGAATCATCAATGGTATCGACCTTGATGATTATTACGCTTCAGAAGGAAGAGCGGAAGTTTTCAATAATCACCTAGTGATAACCATGGAGAATAGACGTAAACTTGATAGTGGTGTTTATCGTTATTTCTATGATGTTTATGATTTCTATAATGTGGGTAACACCAAATTAAATATTCCTGCTGAATATTATCTTGCAGAAGAACAAATTGAAGAATTAAACGTTCATTACGATTACTATATCGGTGGTGTTCGTTATGGCAAGCACCTCGTTTCCACTTATAATAGCCCTTATGTTTTAATGGCTCATACCTACATGGACTATTATCAACAGTTAATCGTGGAACCGGGTGTCCATTATGTTTATCCTAATGTCTACGGCAATCCAATAGTGAGAGTGGTGTATTACTATTACACCGAAAGACCAAATCCCGCTCACTTTATGACTGGCTACACTTTGAATGTCTATTTTGATAAAGATGGATATTATCAAGGCGAATATGCTGACTATGACCAAGTCGCATATAAGGCATCGGAATTCGTTTCTAAGGGTGGTGCGATTAACTTCTACGATCAATGGGCAAATAGCTAAAATAGTGGCGATTTACCATAATTATCTTAAAAAAATAATCAAGGCAACTGCAACTAAGTTGCCTTTTTATTAACAACTAAATAAATAAAATATTTCTTTTTCTTAGAGAATATTTTAAATTAATAAAGTAAGGATTTTTTATAACATGGTAAATGCTTTGAAAAAGTTTTTATTATCTCTTAGAGATGTTTTAGGTTTGCACCACAACAGCAAATACGTTAAGAAATATCTCAACGATGCTAATATGCGTTCTGGCGTTTATATGGCGGGTATTATCGTATTATTAGAAATCTGGTTAGTAATCCGTCAATTCCAAAAATACATTTCCAAAATCTTCTTTAGCGATGTCGAGAAATACGTCAAAACATTTGAAGCTTTTGGTCATAATCACATTCGTGTCATCTTTGCCTATACCTCTAGCTTCTGGTTATTGATGTTCTTTGGTATGGCGATGTTCTTCTATTGCTTATTTATCACCTCTAAGAGAAATAAAATCCTCAAGAAACATATCGTTCCTACATTAGTTTTTGCCGGTATATCCCTCGCCGTTTCCTGTTTATTACCATTCGAATTCAAGGCTCAATTACCTCCAAATGTGGAAGTTCCTGATCAATGGTTAAAAGATCTTTTGATGATCTTATTATACGTATCCGTTATCCTTACTGATGTCTCGATTATTATTGCCACTATATATAAATATAAAGGTGGTAAGAATCAAATAATTACCTCCATCTTAGTCGTTTCCTTCTTCGCTTTGACCTGTTTATCTTTCGGTGTCAAGGTTTCCTACAGTGATTTCGCTAGTATGAAAGAAGTATCACAAGATGGTGTCTATGTCCTTCAAATTAATAAAGACTATAAGCAAATCATTTGCTTCTTAATGATGTCTATCTATGTCGCTTGTTTATTAATTTGGAAACCATATGTCTCCTTTGGCATCTTAGGATTTATCTTCTTAGGATTCTATCTCTTACTTAAGAAATATGCGGGAAATCTCGATGGATATCGTAAATTCCCCGATGGTGATGAAGTTAACTACATTACATTCTTTATATCTCTAACAATGATTTGTATCTCCATTTACGATCAGCGTGTTCGCGAAGCAAGAAAAGATGAAGAATTAGAAAGATTAGCCACGCAAGATACCTTAACAAATCTCTATTCATTTGAATATTTCGTCACTCTTATCACCAAGATGGCGGATGAGAGTTTCGTTAAACTCGATAAATGGATATATCTATTCTTAGATATTACATCATTCAAAATCTTTAATGACCAAAAGGGTTTTGCCGAAGGTAATGCCTTCTTAAAAGCAGTGGGAGATATCTTGATTAGAGAATTCCCCGAAACCTTAATATCTCGTCAATCCGATGATCATTTCGTCTTGTTCACCGCGAATGAAAATATCGAATCAAGATTAGAAAGAGTAAATAGTCTAATTGAACAATTAGATTTAGATATTAAACCCAGAATTAAAGTGGGTGGATATATTTATCGTGACCCAAACGAAGATCCTCACCAATCTTTAGAAAAAGCCCGTTATGCTTGTGCGGTTATCAAACGCGATGTCAATCATCGCTTCATGCTTTACGACCAAGAAATGCATGATAATTACCGCTTAGTGCAATACATCGTTAGACACATTGATGAAGCAGTGGAGAACGGCTATATCAAAGCCTATTATCAACCAGTCGTTTGGAGTAAAGATAAAACCCTTTGCGGCGCGGAAGCTCTCGCTCGATGGATTGATCCAAAGTATGGATTCCTCTCTCCAGCAAAATTCGTTCCCGCTTTAGAAAAAGCCCAGTTAATTTATAAATTAGATATCGCTGTTTTACGTATTGTTTGTCGCGATTTACGTTATAACTTAGACCATAAATTACCAGTCATTCCCGTCTCTATTAACTTCTCAAGATTAGACTTCGTTCTTCTTGATATCGTGAAAGAAATCGATGATACAGTGCAAGAATTCAATATTCCAAAGGACTTATTACACGTTGAAATCACCGAATCCGCGTTAATGGATGATCGCGATATTTTAAAAACCGCAATCGATAATCTCCATGAAAAAGGCTACGCTGTATGGCTAGATGACTTCGGCTCTGGTTATAGCTCTTTCAATGTCTTAAAAGACTTTGAATTCGATGTTCTAAAACTCGATATGGAATTCTTAAAGAATTATAACGGTTCAAAGAAAACCAAGAGCTTAATCGAATCAGTGGTGAAGATGGCTGATTCTATCGGTATGAAAACCTTATCTGAAGGTGTGGAAACTAGTGAAGAAGCCGATTTCTTAAAATCCATTCAATGTGGAAGATTACAAGGTTACCTATTTGGTAAACCTCTCTCCTATGATGAATTAAAAGCCAAAATTGAAAATAAAGAAATCATCTTATCCAAAGAGATTTATTAAAAGGACAAACTTAAATGTCCTTTTTTCTTAAATCAGTGTATGATAACTATATCGGGAGTAGCTAAGCTAAGATCTCGTCAACACGATTGCAATATCCGGGACTTAGCCATGAAAATGCGCGAGACGATGAATTATTCTCTAAAATAAGGAGTCGTTTTATGTTTGAAAATAAAAGCGCAAAAGAAACCCTTAGTGAACTAAATGTTGATAGTGCCACTGGATTAAGCGAAGTAGAAGCCTCTAGGCGTCAAATTGAATACGGATTTAATAAATTAGTGGAGAAAAAGAAAAAACCTCTGATTCTCGTTTTTTTGTCGCAATTTAATGATCCGATGATCTTTATCTTATTAGCCGCAGCCCTATTAAGTGTTGGTATCTCTTTATATCAAACTTTTTCACCTACCTTTGAAGATAAACCCGATTTATTAGAAATCATCTCTGACCCGATCATCATCTTAGCGGTCTGTATATTAAACGCCATTATCGGCACTGTGCAAGAAAATAAAGCCGAAAAATCACTAGAAGCTTTAAAAAACATGTCATCCCCCACATGTTTTGTAAGAAGAGATGGCCATGTTATTGAACTTAAAGCGGAAGAATTAGTGCCCGGAGATATCGTTATCCTCGAAGAGGGGAGAACTGTTCCCGCGGATTTAAGATTAATTGAAACATATAACTTTAAGACCGATGAATCATCCTTAACCGGTGAATCTTTACCTGTTGAAAAAGACGCGAATATCGTCCTCACTGAGGAAGTCGGCGTGGGAGATCGTGTCAATATCGCCTATATGAGCACCCCTGTTGTCTATGGTCGAGGTGAAGGTGTGGTCATTAGAACTGGTATGCAAACAGAAACTGGTAAAATCGCTAAAATGCTCTCTGATGACACAGATAATCAAACACCACTACAAAAGAAACTCGCTGAATTATCCAAATTCTTAGGTATTTTAACTATCGTTATCGTCGTTGTTTTGTTTGGCATACAAATGTTACAAATCTTCTTTATTAACCGTGTTGATAATTCCTTAATTCCAAATAGCATCGTCAATAACTTCATGTTTGCTATCTCTTTAGCGGTCGCGGCAGTACCAGAAGGCTTACCCGCGGTGGTCACCATTGTTTTAGCCTTAGGTGTGCAAAGAATGGTAAAAGCCAACACAATCGTAAGAAAACTTCCTTCTGTAGAAACTTTAGGCGCCGTCAGTGTGGTTTGTTCTGATAAAACCGGTACATTAACGCAAAATAAAATGACCGTGGTGCAAGCCTACGCAAATGAAAGAATGTTTAATTCAAATGAATTAGATGATGAAACATTACACTTCTTATCTACAGGTTTATCCCTCTGTAGTAACGCCACCGTGGATGATGGAATATTCGGTGATCCGACAGAAGTAGCCTTAGTTAACTTCGCTAATACACATCGTCTATTTAAAAACGATTTAGAAAAGAAATACCCACGTGTGGATGAATATCCCTTTGATTCCGTCCGTAAGATGATGTCCACGATGCACAAAGTGGATGATAAGACAAACATTGTCTACACCAAAGGTGCAATTGATTCCATCTTAAAACACACCGTCTCTATTGTTAAAAACAACAAAGTAGTGCCTATTACGGAAGTTGATAAAGCCAATATCATGAAAGCCGCGAATGAGATGAGTATCGATGCTTTACGTGTTTTAGGCTTAGCCTACAAATATGACACTTCCTTAACTGAAGAAAACCTCATCTTCTATGGCTTAGTGGGTATGATTGACCCCGCTCGTCCCGAAGCTAAAAAAGCCGTTGATATCTTTAAAGAAGCGGGAATTACCACAATTATGATTACCGGTGACCATAAAGTTACCGCATTAGCAATCGCTAAAAACCTTGGTATCGCTCACGGTGAAAGTGAAGTTATGAGTGGTGATGAAATTGATAAATTAACCTTAGAAGAACTACAAGAAAAGGTGCAAACAGTACGTGTTTTTGCCCGTGTTTCACCAGAAAATAAAGTGAGTATTGTCAAAGCCATCAAAGCTAACGGCTTAATCGCTGCGATGACTGGTGATGGAGTCAATGACGCCCCATCATTAAAAACCGCGGATATTGGTATTGCTATGGGTATCACTGGTACCGATGTCGCTAAAGGTGCCGCCGATATGGTCTTAACCGATGATAACTTCGCCTCTATTGAAAAAGCAGTGGAGGAAGGTAGAGGTATCTACGCGAACATTAAAAAAACAGTGTTATTCCTTTTAGGAAGCAATATC
>JAILGI010000044.1 GCA_024696885.1 Bacilli bacterium | reverse complement strand
GAGGTTTGTTGGAATCACTCCAAGCATGAATAAGATGATCCAAACCCAGGTGACAACAGTGATTAAAATAGAGACGATAATGCTTGTTAAAGAGACCTTTTTTGTAATCTTCAAGAACAAGAAATAGGTTAAACCAGGGATCAATCCAAGCATCCAAGTAGAGGCACAAACGGTGCCCATATAGCAGGAAACACCTTTGCCACCTTTAAAGGAGGCAAAAAATGGCCAACAATGGCCAACAACGCAACCAACGACAGCTAACCAATACACTGGCCAACCGACAATATAGTGATAATTTAAGCCAAATTGATCAAATTCTTCTGGTTTTGGGCATAAAGGAGAATTACCAAATTTGATGTATGTAAACATCAAAAAGCATAAATACATTGGAAGAATGAGTTTGAGCATGTCGAGGAAGATGACTAAAACACCGATCTTTTTGCCAAACAAACGACCAGCATTTGTACCTCCAGCATTTTTGCTGCCTTCTAATCTTGGATCACGATGGAAAAAGGCTTTACCAATCCAAACTGCCGTTGGAATTGAACCAAAAAAATAACCTAAAATTAAACAGAAGAGAGCGCTTAATATATTGTAAAATATATTCATAATTTTCCTCCTTTTTTGCCTGCCGATTATTATACTAAATTGCTTTATAAATGCAACTTAATTTGTATATAATTAAGAAACTAACGGAGGGATAGTCAATGGCGATTAACGAAAAGTTATCTTATGGTGCTGATGATATTCACATTCTTCAAGGCCTTGAAGGTGTGAGAAAAAGACCAGCAATGTATATCGGTTCCACAAACGCAACTGGTTTGCATCATTTAGTGTGGGAAGTTGTTGATAACGCTGTTGATGAAGCTCTCTCTGGATTTGGTAATAAAATCACTGTCACCATTCATAAAGATGGTTCCGTTTCTGTCCTTGATGAAGGAAGAGGAATTCCCTGCGGAATCAATAAAGAAACAGGCCGTCCCGCTGTAGAAATTGTCTTCACAGAATTGCATGCTGGTGGCAAGTTCAATAGTGCGGTTTATAAGTCCGCTGCTGGCCTTCATGGTGTTGGTGCTTCTGTAACCAATGCTTTATCACTTTGGTGCGACGTCACCGTTTATTTAAACGGTGTAGTTAATCATATCCGCTTTGAAAATGGTGGTCATCTAGTCACTCCATTAGAGCAATTAGGGGGTACCAAAAGGCATGGTACTTTAGTCCGTTTTAAGCCTGATCCTACCATCTTTTCTACGGTCGATTTTAAGCGTGAAACTATCGCTGGTCACCTCCAAGAAAGCGCCTTCTTAATGAAGGGTGTGATGTTCGTTTTAATCGACGAAAGAACCGGTGATAACCAAGAGTTTTACTGTGAAAATGGACTAGTGGAATATGTCCAACATATCAACGTAAATAAGAAGGAATTGACCCCAATTACCGCCTTTTCAGAAACTGATGAAAACACCGGAATTGATATGGAGATTGCTTTGCAATACTGCTCTGAAGACTACAACGAAACCATCCTTTCTTACGTCAATAACGTGAGAACTAAAGAAGGTGGAACACATGAAACTGGCTTTAGAACAGGTATCACAAGAGCGGTCAATGACTTCGGTGAAACATACAATATTTTGCATGGTAAAAAATTAGACGGAAATGATGTTAGAGAAGGTCTCACCGCCATAATTTCCCTTAAAATCCCAGAAGCTTTACTTGAATTCGAAGGTCAAACAAAGGGCAAATTAGGTACCCAAGAAGCAACCTACATTGTGCAAAATTTCATTTACAATAAGTTTACTTATTATTTAACCGAAAATAAGGAACTCGCCACAATCATTATTAAAAAATGCTTGGATTCTCAAGCTGCAAGAATCGCTGCAAGAAAAGCAAAAGATGATGCTCGTAGTGTGAAAAAAGTCAAAAACGAGGTCATTCTTTCTGATAAATTAACACCTGCCCAAAGCAAAGATTACCTCAAAAACGAATTATTCATCGTAGAAGGTGATTCCGCTGGTGGTAGTGCTAAAAAGGGTAGAGATAGATTACATCAAGCCATTTTACCTCTTAGAGGTAAACCATTAAATACTGATGGTCTTTCTATCTCCACAGTCATGAAAAATGAAGAAATTGCGACCATTATTAACACCATTGGTGCGGGTTTTGGCCAAACTTTCAATATTGAAGACATCCATTACGGCAAAATCATCATCATGACAGATGCTGATACCGATGGTGCTCATATTCAAACCTTACTTTTGACATTTTTCTATCACTTTATGAGACCTCTCATCACCAACGGAAATGTTTATATTGCTGTTCCACCTTTATATAGAATATATAAAGAAGAGAACCATAAGATTAAACAAGAGTACGCTTGGGACGATGAAGGCTTAGAAGCTTGTAAAAAGAAAATCGGTGCTGGATATAAAGTTTCCCGTTATAAAGGTCTTGGTGAAATGGATGCTGTTCAACTTAAAGAAACCACCATGGATCCACGTTCTCGTTTATTAATTCGTGTTGACATCGAAGACCCCTTATTAGCGGAATCAAGAGTGCAAACATTGATGGGCAAAGACACCACAGCAAGAAAGAAATGGGTTGAAGAAAACGTTGACTTCAACGAAGTAGACACCTTCTTAAAGGAGGTCAAATAGTATGGCAAAAAAGAACGCTAAAGTAGTCGAAGAAATCATCCAAGAGAATATTTCTCTTGAACCATTAGAAAATGTGATGTCTGATCGCTATGCCACATATGCCAAGTATGTCATTCAAGATCGTGCTATCCCAGATGTTCGTGATGGATTAAAACCAGTCCAAAGAAGAATCATTTTCTCCATGTACAAAAGTGGAAACACTTTTAACAAGCCAACAAGAAAATGTGCTCATACAGTTGGTGCTGTGATGGGTACTTTCCACCCACATGGTGATACATCAATTTATGAAGCTTTGGCTCGTATGAGCCAAGATTGGAAGGTTCGCTATCCTTTAATCAATTTCCAAGGCAACAATGGTTCTATCGATGGTGACCAACCAGCCGCCTATCGTTATACCGAATCTCGCCTTGCCGAATTAAGTAATGAATTAATTCGAGACATCGATAAAAAGACCGTTGATATGCAACTTAACTTCGATGATACCGAATTAGAGCCAACTGTCTTACCAGCACGTTTTCCTAACTTATTTGTCAATGGTACAGAAGGTATCGCAGTTGCTTTAGCAACTGAAATACCACCTCACAATTTAAGAGAACTTATTGATGCTATTATTTATCGCATCAACCATAAAAACGCAACAGTGGAGGATTTACTCCAATTTGTCCAAGGCCCAGACTTCCCTGGTGGTGGCATCATCTATCGTTCAGAAGGTTTAAAAAACATCTATTTAACCGGTAGAGGCCGTATTGAAGTCGCGGCAAGAACCGAAATTGTCCCTCAAAAAGACATCATTCAAATTATCATTACAGAAATCCCATATAAAGTGGTTAAATCACAACTTGTCTATGAAATAGACAAAATTATCCACGCAAAATCGGTTTCCGGTATGATTGAAATCCGTGATGAATCCGATTGGAAGGGTATTAGAATCGTTATCGATTGTAAAAAAGACGCAAAAGCGGATCTTTTACTCAAATATTTGATGAACAAAACGCCATTATTG
Organism: Bacilli bacterium; assembly: GCA_024696885.1. Lineage (GTDB taxonomy): Bacteria > Bacillota_I > Bacilli_A > RFN20 > CAG-826 > CAJOLV01. Next base: position 48,692 of record JAILGI010000044.1, on the reverse strand, counting down.
ACTAGTTATTCGGCAAATATCGTCGCAATCGTGGACGGAACACCAAAAACATTATCATTAATCGACTATGTCGATTCCTATATTGCTCACCAAGTAGATGTCGTCTTAAGAAAGAGCAAATTTGACTTAGCAAAATTCTCAGAAAGATTACATATTGTCGATGGTTTGATTACCGCTTCGTTAAATATTAACGAAGTCGTTGACATTATCAAGAAGAGTAAAGACAAAGCCGATAGTAAAGTCAATTTGATGAAACGCTTTGGTTTCTCTAATGAACAAGCAGAAGCTATCGTGACCATGCCTTTATACAAGTTAAGTCACACTGATGAAGAAATTCTCCTTAAGGAGAAAAAACAATTAGAAGCCGATATTGAAACTTTAAAAACAATTATCGAAGATCCTAATAAGCTTAATCGCGTCATCGTTAAAGATCTAAGAGCAATTGCTGATAAATACGGCGATGAAAGAAGAACAACAATTGAAGAAAAAGGCGAAGTTGGCCCAATTGATAAACGTCAATTAATCGCCAAAGAAGAATGTTATATCTCCTTAACTCGCGATGGCTATTTAAAGAGATCCAGTGTTAAGTCTTATCGTGGAAGTGGTGAAAATGCGCTTCCAGGTATTAAGAGCGGTGACACCTTAGTTACTTACGGCAGTTGTTTTACAACTGACTATCTCCTTTCTTTCACAAATTTAGGTAATTATGTCTGCATTCCAGTCCATAAATTAACCGATAACAAATGGAAGGATGAAGGTACTCACCTCAACACATTTGTGACCTTGGGACCAGGCGAAAAGATTATCAAAGGATTCGCGGTTTCTGATTTTAGAAACGATATTTGCTTTGGTATCTTAACAAAGTTCGGTCAAATTAAGAGAATGCTCGTTTCATCTTTAGTTTTCTCCAAACGCTCACGTCCATTAAGATGTATGAAACTCTTAAATGGAGACGAAGTTGTCGGTGTGCAAATCTTAACAGGCAATTGTGATTTACTTGTAATAACAAGTAATGGTAACGCTTCCTTGTTTAATGAAAATGATTTAACAATTCTCGGAAGTAAGGCCGGAGGCGTGAAATCTATTGCACAGTTAGGTAAGAACTCATTGGCCGCCCTTTTAGCGTTCACAGAGGGCGAAAAAAGCAAATTCGTGGTCATTACCGATAAAGCGCACGAACGCGTAAGCGATAATAATAGGTTCCCACGCACGAACCGTTTAGGAAAAGTACAATTGTTAATGCCTTGCTTTAAAGGTGATATCCATAAAATCGTTGCTGCTTTAAAAGTTAAGGACAAGACTAAACCATTTACCGCAAACTTATGTTTAAGTGATCAAAGTGTATTTAATCTTCTTTTAGAAGATTTAAGTCTTACAGACGCTGGTAAATACGCAAAGAAGAACATCTCTATACCAGCAAGAACATTCGTTAACGCTGCTTATGATACTGACTTAGAAAGAATTGACAAAGCGCTTAAATCATATCTAGTTCAACAAGTCGTTCATCCAGATGAAGAAGAAGCAGAAGAATCCGCTAATGAAGAAGTTGAACTCTTAGAAAACGAAACGGTTCAAGAAGAAGCCGAAGTGGAAGAAGCGGTGTCTCCTGTTGAAGAAAATCCTGCTCCTGTAGTGGAGAAAAAGGAAAAGAAAAAGGAAGAAAAGAATAAAGACAAAGCAGGCACATTCGAACAGATGAACCTCTTTGATGATTTAGATTAATAACATATTAATATGTTAAATTAAAATTCTAGTAATAAACTAGTAGATAATTAGTAGATATAATTATATAGAAAACCGAATAAAATCGGTTTTTCTTTTTCATTTTTTAATCATTTATGACTTTTGTCTATAAATGAAAGAACGATTTCGCTATAATAATTACATGTGTTTATCCAGGAAAGTATTTGTTCATGCTAAATCACTATTCGAAATTGATGTTGATTTCTTCGTTCAACACAATGTCAAAACCTTATTTGTTGATTTAGACAATACACTTGATAGCTATCGCCTTTATGTTCCTACGGAAAGAACAAAGGAATACATCGCTAAAGTTATTGAAGCTGGTATTACCCCCATTATTATTTCTAATAATAAAGGTAAACGCGTTACATCCTATGCTAAGAATTTAGGCTTGGAATGCATGTATAGTGCTAGAAAGCCATTTGCGAGAAAGATTAAGCGCTTAATCGCTCAAAAGAGTATTAACGTTGACGAGACAATGATGGTGGGTGATCAATTAGTTACTGATGCTGGAATGGCAAATAAGGCTAACATTAGGATGGTTTTAACTGATAAAATAGTTAAAGAAGACCAATGGACAACACATTTTAATCGTCTTATTGATCGACCAATGCGAAAACATTACGCCAAAAAAGGCAAATTAATAGATTGGAGGACTCTTTATGGGAAAAGTTAGAAGAGTTATGCGCTGCTACAACTGTGGTGCGGTCTTACAAAGTATGAAAAAATCTGAAAGTGGCTTCATTGGAAAAGATTTAATGGTGGAAGGCGCTGAAAATCGCGTTCTTTATTGCCATAACTGCTACGAGAAGATGAAAGCTATCAATACTGGTATGCTCGAACTCGATGCTGATGATGATATCTTAAAAATCCTCGATGATGCCGTTGCTACTGACGCTCTCATTATTTGGGTTGTCGATTTAATTTCCTTTAATGGCACGTTAAACCCAGAAGTTGTTAAAAAAATAAAGAAACTAAAAATCGTCGTGTTTGGTACCAAACTTGATTTAATGCCAAAGCATACTGATGAAGAAGCTTTAAAACAATTTGTCATCGATCGTTTTAAAGAAGCAGGAATCACTCCACATTCTGTGAGACTCTTCGGTAATACCGAAAATATCGTTCCTGGTGAATTATTAGAAGCTTTAAATAAAACAAGACAAGGGCACGATGCATATATGATCGGTTCTCTTGCCTCTGGTAAAACTTCCATCATCAATAAGATGCTCAAAGGATATAGCAATAAATCCAAACGTGCGATTAAAACTGAATACTACCCACACACCACAGTGAAAGTGTTGGAGATTCCTCTTAGTAACTCATCATTTTTCTATGAATTACCTGGTTTCTCACTCAATACATCCGTTTTAGGCAAAGTGGAAAAAGAAACACGCGCTATTATTACACCAAGAAAAGAAGTAAAAGCAGAAAAAGCCACATTAGATGAAGGCGAAGCCTTTGTTGTTGGTTCTTTAGCGGCATTTACCTTAATTGAAGGTAAGAAAACACGCATCACCTTCTATGGTGCAGAAGGCAATGAATTCAAGAAGATGAAGAACGAAAAAGTCGACTCTTTCTTTAGAGAAAATGTCATCAAACGTTCTTTAAGACCAGTTAGTGAAAGATTCTTCAGTTTCACTGATTACGATTTATTCGAATACACCATGGAAAACGATGGTCAAAGACACGATATCTCCATTACCGGTTTAGGTTGGATTAGCTTTGAAGCTAAAGGCCAAATTATCCGTGTTATTTTCCCTAAAGGCGCTGCTTTAAAGGAAACAGTTAGCAAGATTAAGAAAGATTAATGTTATGCTCTCTCAAACACAAAAGAAACAATTAAAAGCTCTCGCTAATAAGTTAGAGACTAAATACCAAGTTGGCAAAAAAGATATCTCTGACACTGTTATTGATATGCTCAATAAAGCCTTAACCGCTCATGAACTCATCAAAGTGGATGTCATGCGTGGATACGAAGGTGAAATTGAGCCTCTTGCTATGGAATTATCATTACGCCTAAAAGCGGAAGTGGTCCAAATAGTGGGAAGAGTTATAGTATTATTCCGTAGGAATAAAGAAAAACCACAAATCAAACTAATCAAATAATGAACAAAATTCTCTTTGGTGGATCTTTCGATCCTATTCATCTAGGACATATCTCGATGGCGGAAGCGGCAAGCAAACAATTTGACGCTAATGTCATTTTTTTGCCAAGCAAAATATCGGTTTGGAAAAATGATTCCGCTCCTATTGAACATAAAATTAAGATGATCGAATTATCGATCAAAGATTATCCTCGCTTTTCTATAGATTTATTTGAAGTCGAAAAGGACGAAGAACAAAACTACTCCATAGATACAGTAAATTACTTTATAAATAAGTATCCAAACGATACTTTCTTTTACTTAATTGGAACAGACCATGTGAACGCCTTCCATAAATGGAAGCAAGCCGATGAAATCGCTAAAAAGGTGCATATTATCTTTTTCCCACGTCCAAATTACGATTTAGATAAAGGAAATATTCAAAAGTTTAAAATGCAAGAAGTAGTGGGGGAATATCAAGATATTAGTTCCACTGAAATACGCAGTTTAAAGGCCTTATATTTGAACAAACAAGTAATTGACTATATTGTCTCCAATAATCTTTATTTCATGCCTAAAATCCGTGAATACTTAAAAGATTTTCGCCTTAATCATTGTATTAGTGTGGCTTCACTAGCTTATGACATCGCTAAAAAGCATGGTTTAGAACATCCTGAAAGAGCATATATTGCCGGTTTATTACATGATATTGGAAAAGAAATAGACCAAAAGCCAATCATGATGAAGGCTTATAAGGAAGATTTAGACCTTCCAAGATTCGCATATCATCAATTCGCTAGTGAATACATTGCCAAAGAAGAGTTTAAAATAGTGGACCAAGACATCTTAGAGGCCATCAAATATCACGCGACGGGCAAGGATAACATGTGCACCCTAGGTAAAATCATCTATGCCGCAGATAAAATTGAGCCAACAAGAGGCTATGACTCTACAGAATACGTTGATGCCATGATGAAAGACATCGATGAAGGGTTCAAAATAGTGCTCAAAGCTAATAAAGAGTTCCTAGAAGAGAGCAAAGGAGACATTAATAATCGTTTAACCTATTCTTGTTTCCAATTTTATCTAGACTAACTTAAAAGAATCATTATCACAAGAGGCTGTAACAAGTCTCTTTTTCTTTACCTTCATCCACCGCCATAATTGTGTAAAAGAGTCAAATAATAGTAACTTCGTATAATTTCCGTTATGTTAACCAAAATATAAAAAAGATAAGAATATATCAAAACATTATATTTGCTAAAACCTAAAATATGTGGATTTATCAACCGTGAATTAGTTGACTTTTCCACATACTTTAGTTGGATAAAATCTACTAGAAATCTACTAGTAATTTTTCTCCTCCGGATCTATTTTGCCAAACTTAATGTAGTTCATGATGGCGGTTTTCACTATTTCGAATTTCTTAGCTTCTAACCTATAAGGCGTATAAGTCTCACCTTCATATTCATCCTCAAAATCATCTTGCTCAACATCTGACAAGGTGTATTTTGGTTTGACATATTTTCCAATTGTGGTTCTACGGTAAATTCTAATTTTGTCCACCATTCTAATTTGATTAATGATTGCCAAAGATTCATGATCACTGTTCAATTCCTCAATATAACCAAGATTTACGTCGCTCGCAGGGTGGGCACCTTTAAAATTGGTCTTCAACGGACAGACCATGACTAATGGATTGCTTTCTTCTGAGTCTGCTAGGACAAGTCCGTAATGCCGATAAGACAATTCAGCGTTAACATTGATGCCGAAATCAATCTCATATATTTCACCTGCTAAGGCTTTATATCTCAATTTATGTGTTTCCGCATATCTTACATAGTCATTTTGTCTTAAAAGCCAAGATATCATATCGAATTGGCCTTTCCTTCTTTCCAAGGCTAATTGTCTTTTTCTTTCTTCTTCGTCGGAACTTCTCATCCTGTTATATTTCTTGAAGTTTTGATAGTCGATTCCACTATTTTCTCTTGTACTCATATTCGTCTCCTAATGTGGGTTTAAAAATATCCCTCTATAAACTTATTGGGAAAAAATGGCGTATTTGTTTCACATTATTTTTATAAAGAAAAAACACTCCTATTAATAGGAGTGTATTCATTTTTAAATTTTTACACTATTTTTTATTTGAGCAATTCTTCAATTGGTTTGCCTAATAAATAATCCGGTTTATCTAAATGGAAGTTAGCGAGAATTGTCGCACCAATATCGGCAAAGGATGTTCTTTCATCGAGATATCTTCCATCTGTGAATTTCTTAGAATACATGAGTAGAGGAACTTTTTCTCTGGTGTGGTCAGTTCCTGCCCAGGTTGGGTCATTACCATGATCCGCTGTAACGATAACTAAATCATCTTCTTTGAGATTTTCAATAAGTTCAGCGAGGCGTTTATCAAAAGCTTCTAAGCAGTTACCATAACCGATAGGATCTCTTCTATGACCGTATTCACTATCGAATTCCACTAAGTTGACGTAACAGATACCTGTGAAGTCGTGATTCTTAGCTTCGTCGATGGTTTTATCCATACCATCTTCATTTGAAGATGTCTTTTGTGTCTTCACAACGCCATATCCATCAAAGATATCGCCAATCTTACCAACACAGCTAACCATTAATCCCTTTTCTTCAAGGATATTCATGACAGTTTTTACTGGTGGTTTCAAAGCTAAGTCATGTCTATGAGCAGTAACACGTTTGAAATTGGTTTTATCAGTTCCTAAATAAGGACGAGCAATAACTCTTCCCACCATATAACGTGGATCCATGCAGAGTTCACGAGCGATTTCACAGCAGCGATATAATTCTTCCAAACCTGTAACTTCTTCGTGGGCAGCGATTTGTAACACGCTATCAGCGGATGTGTAAACAATAAGCGAATTATCTCTCATTTGTTCTTCTCCGAGTTCAACGAGGATTTCGGTGCCACTTGCAGCTTTGTTGCCAATGAGTTTATGGCCTGTTCTCTTTTCAAGTTCATCCATTAATTCCTTTGGAAAACCATTGTCCGTAAAGGTCATAAATGGCTTCGTGGTATAAACACCCATCATTTCCCAGTGACCGGTCATTGTGTCTTTGCCTTTTGATTCTTCTCTAGCGCGAGCAACATATGATTGTGGGTGCAAAACTTTGCTTGTGCCGCGAATGTTCGCTAAATCAGCAATGCCTATCGCGTTCATTGTAGGAATAATTAAGCCTCTGCCATCACGCATCTTTTCACTGATGTGAACGATGGTGTTACTGCCAACATCGTTTTGACCAGCGTTAAAGTATTGATCGGCATCTGGTTCATAACCAATTCCTACGGAATCGGCAACAATAACAAAAATTCTTTTAAATTTATAGGACATATTTTTTTGTCTCCAATCATCAACAATTTTATCTTATTTCTTTTTCATATACAAATCATACGCACTGATAATGCGCTTAGTGGATATATGCGTATAAATTTGGGTTGTTGCAATGTTTGTGTGGCCAAGCATTTCCTGTACCGCTCTAAGTTGTGCCCCGTTTTCTAATAGGTGCGTGGCGAAGCAATGTCTAAGGGTGTGAGGAGAAATAGAAACCTCGATTCCCGCCATGTCTGCGTACTTTTTGATTTGCATGAAGAAGTATTGACGGGATAATGGCTTTCCATATCTATTTAAAAATAGATATTTGCTATCTTTTCCTGGATTCTTTCTTCTCGGTCCATCGATATACATCTTGATATATTCCATGGCAAATTCGCCAACCGGGACCTTTCTTTCCTTTGCCCCTTTACCAAATATTTTCACGATTCCTTTTTCAAGGTTAATCTTTCGTCTTTCTAATGATAAAAGTTCACTAACGCGTAGTCCGCTAGCGTACATTAACTCCAGCATCGCCTTATCTCTTAAGCCTTCTGGTTTTTCAATATCAGGCATATCTAACAGTTCATCGACTTCTTCAATAGAGAGGCAGTTAGGAAATGTCATCGGCTTTTTAGGCATTTCGATGTCTTCAAGTTCGATATCGGAATATCCTTCTTTCTTTAGAAAAAGATAAAAAGAACGGATGGAAGAAAATTTTCTTAGACACGTTGATATGTTCCTTCCGATTCCATTCAAATAGTTAAGGTATTCCTCCAAATCAGTGGCCATCAAATCCGATATTTCCTTTTTATCGGAATAATATTCAAAGAATAAGCGGAGATCACTCATGTATGAGGAAAGAGTTTGCATTGATAAGCCTTTTTCCACAGTCATATATTGGGCAAATAGTTCTAAGCCATCTTCTATATTCATTTCTTTTTCTCCTTTTTCACATCGGAAGCGCGCATCAAAAGAGGTTTATCTAAACCACGGTTAATTTCATTAATAAGCAGTTTTGTCTTGTTCTCAGATTCGTGTTCTTCGTAATTAAACAAACTCATTTGGATAACCGCTTCTTTTTGGGATATAAGGTTTTGCAAAGTAACACCAACAAGTCTCACTGTGATGCCAAGAAAGTATTTTTCGTATAAGTTTGTCGCATATTTGTATATCAAATTTGCGTCATTAATCGGTCTATCTAAAGTCACTGATTTATTGTGTGTAGTAAAATTACCATCTGATTCCTTAATGACTATTTGGACGGTGTGGCCCATCTTCTTTTCTTTTTTTGCTTGGTAAGCAATTTCGTTACATAGTTCACGATAGATAGGTTTTATATCTTCAAAATCATTCGTGTCGTTTTTCAGCGTTGTGGAATGTCCGATAGATTTGGGATCGAATTCTTCAACAATTATTTCATCGTCACCATTGCCTTTAAGCCATTCTGTTAAAGTGATAGAAAACTTGCCTAAAACTTTAAGCGTTTCACTATCGTCTTCAAATAATCTTTTCGCGAGTTCTCCAATCGTAGAAATGCCCATCGCTTGTAGTTTAGGAAGGGTACGCTTTCCAACACCATATAGTTTATCTAAAGATAATGGATATAAAATTGTCGATACATCTTTTTTGCGGATGATGGTTAAACCCAGAGGTTTTTTATAATCACTACCCATTTTTGCTAAAAACTTATTAGGTCCCACACCGATGGAACACTTTAAACCTGTTTTAGCAAATAGATCGGATTGCAACCTCCTAAAATAGGATTCCACATCCTTCTTTCCTTTGATTACCTCGGTAAAATCCGCATAACACTCGTCTACAGAGGCGATTTCCACTAGTGGGGTATAATTCCTCATGAATGCGAAAAACGTGCGTGAGAGTGCTCGATAAAAGCGATAATCGCCAGGAAGGACGATAAGATTTGGACAGAGTTGTTTAGCTTGAAACATTGGCATACCAGAATGGACACCAAATTTCCTCGCTTCATATGAGCAAGTCGAAACAATTCCCCCTCTTCCTTCTTTACCAATAGCAACAGGTTTATTCTCTAAAGAGGGTTCTTTTATTTCCTCCGCTCGAACAAAAAAGGCGTTTAAGTCGATGTGAACTATCACTTTACTCATACGCCATTATTATATAATGTATTCAAATATTATGTTAACCAAAACTTATATTTCGCTAATTACATCTTCTACGGTGAGCTTATATTCTTGCTTTTGCTCACTAGATGTTGCGTGAGGAACGAACGTATCGGGAATTGCCTTAATGACCAATTCTCCTTTGAATCCGCGTTCCAATAATGTGGATGCAAGATAACGTGGGAATCCATTAATGACACCATAAGCATCATAAATGATGACCTTCTTATATTTCACCAATTTATCAACCCATTCATCATCTAATGGTTTTTGATAAATAGCGTTAATTAATGTTACGTTCTTGTCTTTTAACGCCGCTTTCAAGTCTTCCACTTCTGGTCCGACACCAACTATTGCGATATCTTTACCCTTAATTTCTTCTTTCCATTTTCCAAATGGGACGACTTCTTCTTCAAAACCATCTTTGCATTGATCTTTAGAGAAGCGGATGGCGAATACGCCATGACCTTTTAAGGATTCATCGAATAAGCTCTTAGATTGACCTCTATTAGACGCCATTGTAATGACAGTATTTGGAATGCTGATTAAGAAGGCTTCATCATAGATGCCTTGATGACTCTTGCCATCATTTCCCACTAATCCAGCGCGGTCCACTAATAAAGTGGCGTTTAAATTGATACGAGCAAGATCATGGGATATTTCATCGTATGCTCTTTGCAAGAATGTGGAATAGATAGAAACAACTGGGTGATAACCGCTGACGGATAAACCACCTGACATGGTAAGCGCATATTCTTCAGCAATACCGACATCAATTGTTCTCTTGGGGAAGATATCGTGAATACCAGTTATATAACTGCCTACACCTGTTCCAGGGACGATGGTGACAATTTTTTCATCCTTTTTCATCTCTTCCAAGAGCAAATCAGAATAGAATTTGGACCATGTGTATTTCTTTTCTTTCGTGGCTTGACCAGTTTCTTTATCAAACGGGGAAACACCATGCCATGAACCTTTTTCATCACCTTCAGATAATTTGTAGCCTTTACCTTTGACAGTCTTAATATGAACAACAACGGATTTATCGATTTTCTTTGCTCTAGCGAATGCTTTTTCCATGTCCTTAATATTATGACCATCAACAGGTCCGATATAGGCAAAACCCCAGTTATCAAAGATGTTGGTTCTTAAAGCGTGGAATTTAAACCAGTTCTTAAAAGAACTACCACAGTGATAAATGCCTCTTCCAAGAGGATTCCAGCAGAAGATCTTTTTAAAGAACGATTTACTCTTCGCATAAAATGCGGAGTTACCGTATTTTCTAAAGACTCTAGAAAGTCCACCGACAGGATATGTAATCGACATATCGTTATCGTTTAAAACGATGATAATCTTATGCTTTTGCAAAGCAACATCATTTAACGCTTCGAAAGCTAAACCATTAGCGATAGACGAATCACCGATGAATGCCACGATATTGTATCTTTCTTTATTCAAGTCACGGGCAATAGCCATACCGTTAGCGACAGCAATAGATGTTGAACTATGGCCAGCTTCGAAGTGATCGAATGGAGATTCTTCCATCAATTGGAAACCACAGACACCACCTTTTTGTCTTAAACGTTCTAAAGAACGACCAGTAAGTATTTTGTATGTATAGCATTGATGGCCAACATCAAAAATCACTTTATCTTTCTTAAAATCAAAGGTTTTGCACAATGCAATAGTCGCATCAACTGCGCCTAGGTTACTAGAAAGGTGTCCACCATTTTTGGATGTGGATTCAATAATATTTAATCTAATATCACTAGCGAGTTGCTTTAATTCATCTAAAGAGAGAGTTTGAAGAAAATCGGGATCTTTAATCTCACTTAGATTAATTCTTTGAATTACTTTCTTCTTACTCATATACTAAAAATCTACTAATTAATTACTAACAAATTTCAAAATTATTTGATGTCGACAATCTTTTCCACTTTTTCTTCAGCGTCATTTAACTCTTTTGTTAACATTTTGATAATTTCTTGGCCTTCTTCATATAATTTAAGGCTTTCTTGAAGGGATAAAGATTGATTGGAGATGAGCTCTACAATCTCTTCTAATCTACGACTGGCAGTTTGAAAATCCATTTTTTCATCCATCATTTTTTATTACCTTCAACTTTCTCTACCTTACTATAAATAGTACCGGTTTTCAATATTGTTATGACTTTATCATCCTTTTGTAAATCTTTTACGTCTTTTATTAATTCGCCATTTTCTTTTTCTGTAATGGAGAATCCTCTATCAAGGACACTTAAAGGCGACAAAGCTTCTAAACGATCTTTTAAATTCTTTAAGTTTCTTTGTTTATCTTTGATATATTCAAGCATTTCTTCATCTAATTCTTCTTTTAAAGAAGAAACACTATCTTTCATATCCACCAATTTGTCCTTAATCGCGGTTTTCATATCATCTAAAGCATATTGGAATTTCTGTTCTATTTCTCTACGATCCACAACCGCTAATTCGGCAGCGCCTGTAGGTGTACTGGCACGTTTATCAGCTACGAAGTCCACTAATGTACTATCAATTTCATGGCCTACAGCAGCGATAACTGGCATTTTGCTGCTAGCAATCGCTCTCACTAACTTTTCATCGTTAAAAGCGCTTAAATCTTCACTTGCGCCCCCGCCACGTCCGATAATCAAAGTGTCTAAATTGTATTTTTGGCTTTCTTCGAACGCTCTTAATAATTCCTTAGGCGCGCTTTCGCCTTGGACTGCGCTATAAAAAACGTAGATATCTGTGATTGGATATCTTCTTTTAACATTAGTTAAAATATCTTTAATAGCCGCGGAATTCTTCGCTGTTATGACTCCGATGGCTTTTGGATAGATATTGATTGGTCTTTTACGGCTTTGTTCAAATAATCCTTCAGATTGAAGTTGCTTTTTCAGCTTTTCCAATTCCACTAAGATGTCACCTAAACCAACTTGGCTCATTTCAAAAGCGAGAAGCTGATAAGTTCCACGGGCGGGATAAACATCCGCGGACGCTAAAATGACGACCTCATCGCCGTTTTTGGGCACAAAAGCGATATTTTTGGCGTAGTTATTAAACATCGCGACATTAATTAGGCAATCTTTATCTTTCAGAGAAAAATAAAGGTGCCCATTCGCGCCTGGCTTGAAATTGCTTATTTCACCTTTCACATAGATGAATTTTAAATTTTCATCATTTGTAATTAAAGTTTTGATATAGCGATTTATATCGCTAACAGTATAAACAGTCCTTGTAGGGAGCATTAAAGCACCTCATCAAGAATGGCGTTGATAAATTTGGCTTGTTTTTCTTCAATATATTGCTTGGCTAAATCGACTGCCACATTAATAACAATGCGCTTGTCGACTTTTTCCACTTGCATGTGAGCATAGCTCATCAAAAGAATTGATTGTGTTAATAAGGGAAGTCTATCCCATTTCCATCCGCGTAAATATGGTGTACATATATCTCTAATCTTGCCGTAGTTGTTCAAAGAATAAGACACAACGTTTTTCATATAGTCGCTGATTTCCTCATAAGGACATTCTGATAAAGAGATCATTAAATCTCTGGCATCACGGAAATTCTCACCTTTACCCAAGACAAAATCAGACAGTTCATCATAAATGACTGTCATTATTACATAATGTTCTTTTTGTCTAGATAAGGCCATATTAATCTAATTGTTCAAATTTAACTTTGACTTCAACAGGGATTTGTTCCGCCATCATCATAAAGATGGAATTAACTTCTTCGATAATTCTCTCTTTGGTGGTTTTTAAATTGACGCCTTTTTTCACAAAGACTTCAACCTTGATTTCCACGACTCCATGATGGATTTCGCTTTCCACCTTATTAAGGTGAGTGCGGTATTTCTTCTTATTCTCGACTTCGTGAATCAAATCAGGAATACGCTTTAAAGCTTCATAGGTAAGTGATGTAAAAACACCAACGCCAATACCAAAGCGCCCTTTTTGTGAATCTTTATCGATGTAAATGTATTTTCCCATACGTATATATTATATGAAATATATATAACTTACAAGTTGAGTTTATGAAGCAGCAAAAGAAAAAGTGGGTCTCCCACTTATTCTTATTTATTTAATGTCTTTCACTAATCTAACGAGATGATCAGCGGTGAAATCAAACTTCTTAATGACATCTTTTGCTGGGGCGGAAGCACCGAAACAATCTAATCCCATATGATGCTTTGCGTATCTATCCCAACCAAAGGTTGAAAGCATTTCAACAGACACTCTCTTGCATCTTGGAAGTGATAAAACGCTATCTTTATAGGATTCATCTTGTTCTTCAAAGAGTTCCCATGATGGCATGGAGACAACGCGAACATCAATGCCTTCTTCTAAAAGTTTCTTTTGTGCATCAATCGCTAAGGAGACTTCACTACCTGTGGCGATCAAAATGTATTGGGCTTCTTTGGCTTCTTTAGAGATCACATAAGCACCTTTTTCGACGCCTTCTAGAGAACTACCGCTTAATAATGGTAAGTTTTGACGTGATAAGATAAGCGCAGTTGGTGTTTTTGTGCTTCTTAACGCCATTAACCAAGAAGCATATGTTTCTCTTTCATCCGCTGGACGAATGGTTCTGGTATTTGGAATAGAACGAAGCATTGCTAATTGTTCAATTGGTTGGTGGGTTGGTCCATCTTCGCCTACCGCGATACTATCATGAGAGAATAGATAGATAGCTGGAAGATGAGATAAGGCTGCCATACGAATTGCGGGTTTCATATAATCCGCGAAGACGCAGAAACAACCGACATATGTTCTTAATCCACCATGGAGAAGCATACCATTTTGAGCGGAGGCCATCGCAAATTCACGAATACCCCAGTTAATGTTATGTCCTTCTCTATGAGAAGCATCAAAATTGACACCGCCATCTAACTTAGTCATAACGGAACCCGCAACGTCAGCGGAACCACCGATTAAATTAGGTAACACGTTCATATAAGCATTCAATGCTTTGCCGCTAGCAACACGTGTTGATGTCGCGCTTCCTTCTTCGAATTTTGGGAGTTCATTTGGTAATAAGGAAGAAACATCAGGATTTATCAAAGATAAGAATCTTTCTAATTCCGCTTTATGTTCTTTACCATACGCCTTTAATTCTTCATTCCAATCAGCGTGTGCTTTTTCGCCTCTAGCGGCAAATGTATTCTTGAATTCTGCATAGACTTCTTCAGGAACAAAGAAATCAGGATGATCATAACCATAAACATCCACTTTTGCATGATGTCCATCTTCCACACCTAAAGGTGAGCCGTGGACTTTGCTTGTGCCTTGCTTTGCAGAACCATAACCAATAACGGTGTGAACCATAATCATGGTTGGTTTGTCTAAAGACTTTTTAGCTTCTTTAATAGCTGCGTCAATCGCATCAACATCTTGACCGTTTTCAACTTCTAAGACGTTCCATTCACTGGCGATAAAACGAGTTTTAACTTCTTCGGAGAATGATAAGTCAAGTGCACCATCAAGTGTAACTTGATTAGCATCATATAACAAAATGAGTTTATTGAGTTTTTGATGTCCCGCTAAGGAGATAGCTTCTTGGCTAATACCTTCGTGTAAACAACCATCACCACATAAAGCATATGTGTAATGATTCATTAATCTTTGACCATCAGTGTAATTAGCGGCTACGCTCGCTTCCGCCATGGCCATACCAACAGCTTGAGCGATACCTTGACCTAAAGGTCCGCTTGTCGCATCGACACCTTTTGTCCATCTATATTCAGGATGTCCAGGAGTTAAGGAATCGATTTGACGGAAATGCTGAATGTCTTCCATGCTTACTTCGTATCCTGCGATATGAAGAATGGAATAAAGTAAAGCACTTGCGTGTCCTGCGCTTAGGACAAATCTGTCACGGTTAAACCATTCTGGATCTTTTGGATCATTGACTAAATGTCTTGTCCATAAGGTGTAAAGGATTGGTGCGCTACCTAAAGCCATGCCTGGGTGACCAGAATTCGCTTTATTGATTTCATCAATACAAAGTGCTCTAATTGCGCTAACTGCTAATTCATCAATTTTTCTCATTTTGTTTCTCCTTGATTAGTAGATTTTTAGTAGTTTATTAGTATTTATATAAATCTTAAGATTTATAACTATTTCTTAACCTCAATACCAAGGTCATCCAATTGTTGCTCTGTAACAGTCGTTGGAGCGCCTGACATCGGGCATACTGCGGCCAAGTTCTTTGGGAAGGCGATAACATCTCTAATATTATCAGTTCCACCGAGAATCATCGCTAAACGATCAAGGCCAAATGCCATACCGCCATGAGGTGGTGTGCCATATTGTAAGGCATCGACAAAGTAGCCAAATTTCTCTTCAACTTCTTTATCGCTTAAACCTAAAATATTGAATATTTTCTTTTGCACGTTTTGGTCATAAATACGGAGTGTACCACCACCTGCTTCATAACCATTAATAACGATATCGTAAGCATAGCTTAACATTTGGGTGGGGTCTTCATCTAACCAATGCAAATCTTCATCTTTAGGGCGGGTAAATGGGTGATGAGAAGCCACCATCTTACCGGTTTCTAAATCTCTTTCAAACATTGGGAAATCAATGACCCATAAAAGATCATAAGTATTTGGCTTGATTAAACCGAGTTGTTTTCCATATTGTAAGCGTAATGCGCCTAATAATGGGGATACTCTGTTATATGCACCTGCGGCCATGATTAAAATGTCATCATCTTGTAAGCCAAATTCTTTAAATAAGGCTTCAATTTCCTCTTTTAAGAGGAATTTAGCGAAGGAACCGGTCAACTCCCCGTTCTCCACTTTTAAGACTGCCAAACCGCCTAAACCGAATTTCTTCGCTTCTAAAGTTAAGTTATCAATAACTTTACGGCTGGTTTCATGGGCCACACTATTAACGGCGATACCTTTAATTGCTTCTGCGTTTTTATAAGCTTCAAAGGTTGTATTCTTGAAAACTTCTTTTAAGTCATGGAGTTCAATACCGAAACGAGTATCTGGTTTATCACTACCAAATCTTTCCATCGCTTCTTTATAAGTCATTTGACGAAGAGGAAGTTTTACTTCGTAACCGATGGTGTTTTTAAAGATTTCTTTAATTAATCCTTCCATAATGGGTAAGAATTGGTCTTGATCCAAGAAGGATGTTTCAATATCGATTTGGGTGAAGTCTGGTTGTCTATCCGCACGTAAGTCTTCGTCTCTAAAACAACGAGCGATTTGGTAATATCTTTCAAAACCACCCACCATTAAGAGTTGTTTAAACATTTGTGGGCTTTGTGGGAGCGCATAGAATTGACCTGGGTGTACACGTGAAGGAACTAAATATTCCTTGGCGCCTTCTGGTGAAGAAGCGCAGAGCATTGGTGTTTCAATTTCTATGAAATTGTGTTCATGCAAATACTTGTGTGTCGTGATTTTAATTTGGTCACGAATATCAAAATAATGTTGCATGCATGGTCTACGTAAATCGAGATAACGATACTTTAATCTTGTATCCTCTAATGCATCTGTTTCATCCGCGATAATAATGGGAGTTGTCTTCGCGGTATTGATGACTTTAATTTCTTCAGCGAGGACTTCAATCTTACCGGTCTTTAATTTTTCATTTGCTTGTTCTTTTAATTGGACGACGCCCTTGACCTGGATGACATATTCGTTACGAATATCCGGTACTTTGTCCGCATCATTAACTAAGATTTGGATGATGCCACTTCTATCTCTTAAATCGATAAATAAAATGGAACCAAAGTTTCTTCTTTTACTGACCCACCCTAAAAGGGTGACGTGTTCGCCAACATTCTTTTCACTTAATGCTGTATTGTAATGTGTTCTTTCCATATAAACTCCTTTATCTACAATTCTCACAATCGCCATCACAGCTGAAGCATTGATCGTAGATATCGTATATATCTGAGAAGATTTTATCTTCTGATAATTCAATTTGTTGTTGTGAAGCTAAGTTTTTGATAATAATCTTTCTTTCTTTAACTTCGTTTTCACCGATGATAATAGCGAATCTCACATTCTTCTTTTCCGCGCGCTTAAACATTGCTGGAACCTTGGCTTTTTCTAAGCAAATATCGACACTAAAATCTAAATGGCGAATCTTTCTGGCTATTTCATAGGCATAATTGAGGTTTTCTTCACCGATTGGCATGACGTAGAAGTCCACTCGGTCATCGATTTTTTCTTCGTTTAAGATATTATCGTCTTTTAAGACGGAGACAATTCTTTCCACTCCGAAAGAAAAACCGATACCGGGGATATCTGGTCCACCGACTTCTTTCACGAGGTGCGAGTAATGCCCACCTGCGCCTATCGCGCCATAATTGTTCCCATTTTGGGAAGTGTAATGGAATTCAAAAACGGTTTCAGAATAATAATCTAAACCTCTGACTAGACCATCATCCACAATATAAGGAATTTCTAATTGTTCTAAAGCGGATAAAACGCGTTGGAATCTCTCTTTACTTTCGTTAGTTAGATAATCACTCATCTTAGGAGCGTTCTTGACGATTTCTTGATCTTCGGGAACCTTGCAATCAAGAATGCGCAATGGATTAAGTTCATATCTTTGTTTACAATCTTCACACATATCGATGATATGTTCTTTGAAGAATTCCTTTAAAGCTAAACGATAGTTATTACGGCTTTCTTCATCACCTAAGGTATTAATTTTAATAACAACGTTATTAAGTTTTAAAGATTTCAAAATATCATAGGCTAAGGAGATGGTTTCTACATCGTAGAAATAGGAATTACCACCAACGCATTCAACACCGAATTGGTTGAATTGACGATAACGTCCTAATTGTGGTCTTTCATAACGGAAAACAGGACCTAAATAAAAATATTTAAGTGGTAAATCGTTTGTCGCATATAGCTTATTTTGCACGATTAAACGCATAATTCCCGCGGTGAATTCTGGTCTTAATGTGAGACTTCTTTCTCCTTTATCAAGGAATGTATACATTTCTTTTCTCACGACATCACTAGATTCGCCAACACCACGAACAAAAAGTTCGCTATGTTCTAAAACAGGGGGACGGACTTCGCTAAAAGCATATTGCTTACTAATTAAGCGCATTAAACTTTCCACATAGTGGAACAATTCACTTTCTTTACCAATAATATCATGAGTTCCTTTGACATTAATAATTGACATAAAACTCCTCCTTAGTGTATTAAACGGGTTACAGTGTAGATACCAGTGATACCTTTTAAAACATTGAATATATCATTCAAACGTTTGGCGTCGCTGACATAAAAGGAAACTGTAATTGTTGTTGTTAAATTAGTATCATTTCGTTTGGCGTGTAAATTGGTCAATGTCACCTTTTGAGCGGTTAAACAGTGCATGATGTCCACTAATAAGTTTGGACGATCACTACTTTCGATAATGGCATCAACTGGGTAGGTAGCAAACTGTAAGTCATCACGCCAATAGACATCGACAAGACGTGCCTTTTGATGCAACATATTCGGGCATGTTTTGCGGTGAACAGTTATGCCTTTACCTTTGGTAATATATCCAACAATATCATCGCCAGGGATAGGTGTACAGCAGCTTGCTAGACTAATGGCAATCCTACCAACGCCTTTGCAATAAACAGGGCAATCAGAACCAGAAGATGTCTTGATTTTGCCGTTATTTGGAATAACAATTGGCTTTTTAATTCTTAAATAGTCGATAATCGCACCTGGAGATGGTTTACGACCGCTGACGGCAACAAATAAATCATCAAGAGATTCAAATTCGAAGTGTTGTAGCAAGGATGGATTATTGAGATATTCCATCATTTCTTCTTCGCCAATTCCTCGATCTTTAAAGGCATCAATACAACTATTTTTGCCTCTGGCAACCTTCTCTTCTTTAACTAACTCAGCGTTCTTCTTAGCGATGAATTTTTTGATTGCGGATTTAGCGCTATTGCTACGGACGAACTCGAGCCAACCTTCGCTTGGTCCAGGTGAATTCTTATTCGTTTTAATTTCCACCATATCACCTGTCTTTAAAAAGGTGTTTAATGGGACCATCACGTTATTAACGAGTGCACCAACCGTAGTGTCACCCACTTTCGTATGGATACGATAAGCAAAGTCGACCGGAGTGCTACCCATTGGTAATTCCACAACTTTGCCTTTTGGGGTGAAGACATAGACGCTGCTTTCAAAAATATCATGTGTCAGAGCATCCATATATTCAGTGGCGGAACCACCTTCTGTATCGCTAGAAATGGAGACAAAGTCTCTAAACCAGTGAAGTTTATTTTCAATTTCCTGTTGTTCTTGTTTAGAATTATATCCACTACCTTCTTTATAAGCCCAATGAGCGGCAACACCACTTTCCGCCACTTCATCCATCTCGTTGGTGCGAATTTGGACTTCATAGAAGTTACCATCACCCGACACGATTGTGGTGTGTAAGGATTGATAGAGGTTTGGTTTAGGCATAGCGATATAATCTTTAAAACGACCAGGAACTGGTTTATACGTTTTATGGATTAAACCTAAAATTTCATAACAGTGTAGTTCAGTATCAGTGATAATTCTTAACGCTAATATGTCATAAATCTCGTTAAAAATATGACCTTTTACGTACATTTTGTTATAAATGGAAGCGATGGATTTAACGCGTGATGAAACATTAAATGGAATGTTGTTTTCTAAAAGAATATCCGCTAAACGTTTCTTTAATCCATCGAGTGATTTCTTTAAGTATTTTTCCTTTTTGGATAAGAGGTTCTTGATTTCCTTATATTCCACAGGATGTAGATATTTCAAGCAGAGGTCTTCCATCTCACTCTTAATCGCATCTAAACCGATTCGATGAGCGATTGGAACAAAGACTTCCGCTGTTTCTTTAGACATGCTTATTTGTCTTTCGTGAGATAGCGCGCATAATGTGCGCATATTATGGAGACGATCCGCTAATTTGATGATGATGACACGGATATCTTTGGCCATTCCAATGAATATCTTACGATGGTCTTCTGCTTCAAATTCCTCACTGGTAATTTTGGAAAGCTTTAATCTTTGAATCTTGGTTAAAGAATCCACTAAATGAGCTACTTCATCGCCCCACTTTTTTTCAATATCTTCAATAGAAGTATCAGTGTCTTCGACAACGTCGTGAAGAAGTGCAGCGATAATTGTATTAGGACCAGTATGAAGATTAGCAACAATATATGCCACTTCAATTAAATGATGGTAATATGGTTCACCACTTTTTCTTAATTGACCTTCGTGTTTTTTCAAAATAAATTCATAAGCATCGCGAATTCTTTGACGGTCTTCTAAAGAAGAAATGTATGGCAAATATAACTCTTCTACGTCATTAAATGTATGAAGAGGATAACCACCATTAATCAATGTTTCTTTTTTCGTCTCTGCCATAATACATATATGATAAAACTTTTTCTTTATTTTTTAAAGAAAATATAAAATGCCATACAAAAGAAAAGACGTCGTTACAACGTCTTTATTATCTATCGTTAAATTGTAGTTGATATAGGCGATAATAGAATCCTTTTTGCTTAAGTAGTTCTTGGTGGTTGCCTTTTTCAATTACTTCGCCCTTTTGTAAGACAACAATTAGGTCCGCTTTTTGGATGGTTGATAATCTATGGGCAACGATAAGCATGGTACCAATAGTCTTCATCTTTTCTAAAGATTGTTGAATAAGGACTTCAGTTTCCGTATCGATATTCGCTGTGGCTTCATCGAGAATCAATATTTGTGGTTGATGTAGGACAGTTCTGGCGAAGGAAAGAAGTTGTCTTTGACCTTGAGAAAGATTTTCTCCTCTTTCAATAACTTCTTCATCCAAGCCTTTTTCCGCTTTATTTATAAATGAATCTGCATTCACGTAGCGGCATGCCTCCATGACTTGCTCGTCACTAAACGATTCATCATGTAGGGTAATATTACTCTTGATACTTCCAGAGAATAAGAAGACATCTTGGAGCATTTGTCCAACGGCTTTTCTTAGCGATTTAATCTTGATGTTATTGATGTTAATTCCATCAATTAAAATCTCGCCTTTTTGTATTTCGTAGTTACGGACGATTAGGGATAGAATAGTCGTTTTTCCCGCGCCTGTCGCTCCGACAAAAGCCACTGTTTTCTTTGGTTCAATGACAAAGGAAACGTCTTTTAAAATCCATTCATCAGGATTATAGGCAAACCAAACGTTTTTAAATTCTATTCTTCCTTCAAATTGATCAATTTCAATCGCATCTTCTCTATCCACGATTTCAGAAGGAACATCGAGTAAGTTAAAGAGTTTTTCACAAGCAGCGTTGGCTTTTTGAATCTCGTTAAGTTGATCAGCGATATTTTGAACAGGATTAAAGAATTTGGACAAGTATAAATAAAATGCCAAAACGGAACCAGGAGTTAAGGATAACTTCATGCCAAAGAAGAACGTCAACGCAATAGCGAAATAATATAAGAAGGAAATGAATGGACGATAGATGCCAAAAGCGATAGTTAATTTATATCTCTGTTTTCTTAAGGTTTCGTTTTTAACAATAAACTCCTCATTTTTACGCTTTTGTTGGTTAAATAATTGCACGATTTTAATACCGGATAAATTCTCGTTTAAGAAGGTATTTAAATCAGAAATATATTTTCTCTCGTTGGAGAATATCTTGCGTATAGCCTTGCTGAAAAAGAAGGATGCGATGAAAATGATGACCACGAAAATGGACATGATTCCAGATAGAGGAATGCTCTTGGTAAACATGATGATAAATACACCAAAGATGGTTAAAGCATTTCGCACTAAATTAACTAAAACATGCGTGAATAAATCAGATATTGATGTAGTGTAATTTGCCACTCTGGTAACTAAAGAGCCAACAGGCATATCATTGAGTTGATTTTGTGACATATTCTCAATGTGTTCAAAGACATCCATTCTTAATCGATAAACGATTCTTTGACCGGCTTTTTGTAAGATAATACTTTCGATATAAAGGAAGGCTTGTCCCACGATTGCTAAAGCGAGGTAGCCTCCTGCCATAAGGCCTAGGAACGTTAATGAGAATTTTGTGGGGTCAGTATTACTGAAGTGGTTAGTAATCTTTTCAATAATAAGAGGGAAAACCACATCAAAACCAACGTTTGCAATAACAAGAACGAGCGCAATGATTAAAGACGGAATCTCTTTTTTGAGATATTTCCAAATCTTTCTTAGGAGGATGCTGGTGGGGATTTTCTTATCGCCCTTTAATTGTTCCAATGTTTCAACGTTCATGGACAATTTCCTCCTTTCTTGTGACTTTTTCTTCTTCTAATTGTTGAAGGAGGACCATTCTCTTATAGGTTGGAGAAATGGAGAATAAATTCTTAGGAGTATCAAATGCTTCCACTTTTCCTTCGTTCATCACGATAATGCGATCTAAATCTTTCACCGTGGAGACACGAGATGACACTAAAATGGTAGTCTTACCTTTTCTGTCATTTTTGATATTGGCGAGAATTGTTTCTTCTGTTTTAATATCCACTGCGCTGACACTATCATCTAAGATAAGAATTGGAGTTTGTCTAATATAAGCTCTAGCGATGGAAATACGTTGTTTTTGACCACCAGAAAGGGTGACACCTCTTTCTCCAGAGATTGTTTCATATTTTAAAGAGAATTCTTCAATATCTTCATCTACACAAGCAAACTTTGCAGCCTCTTCAACTTTATCTAGTGATGTATTTACATCACCGAAAGCAATATTTCTTCTTAAAGTGTCCGAGAATAAGTAATTATCTTGTGGTACATAACTAATGATATTGTGGAGTGAATTAAGCTTAATTTTCATGATATCCACACCATCAATAAACACTTGATTTTCATTGACGTTATAAATTCTTAATAAAGCGTTCACTAAAGTGGTTTTACCACTACCAATTTTGCCCACAACACCGATGGTTTCACCGGCTTTGATGGTCAAATTAATATCTTGTAATTCTTCTTTCTTCCCAGATGGATAAATAAAGGAAAAGTCTTTAAAGATGATTTCTCCTTTAGGATTTTCCACATCTATCGCATCGGCAGCATCTTTGATGATTTCTGGTGTATCTAAGAAACGAGAAATACGCTTCATAGAGGTCTTACTTCTTGAATAAGAAGAAATAATCTGGCCTAAGGCAATCATGGGCCAAATGATTAAATCCATATAGGCGAGCATGGTTACTAAATCTTTTAATTCAAAGGAGAATGTAATACCGAATAAATTTGGTGTTCCACCATTCGCTGTTAAATAGACAAAATAACCGCCTAACCAGATAATTAGCACAGTTAAACCCGCTAAAATGATTTCAATTGTGATATCAAAAATCATGTAAATGCGGACAAATTTGATATTGGCTTCTTGGTTCTTTTTCGCGACTTTGGAGAAGGAATATAATTCCTGTTTTTCTTTCACGAAAGCTTTAATAACGCGTAAGCCAGTGATACTTTCACGTGAGTAATCGTACAAATCATCGTTTGATTTTTGACGGTTATCCCAGACATTAGACATGAATTTTTCCACTAACGCACCCCAAACGATAATTAAAACAAGGGGTATAGCGATCAATAATGTCATCGCTAAGTTATAACGGACCATTTTGATAACTACTAAAGTAGAAAGGAATAAAGCATCCACCATCATGACTGTTCCCCAACCGATAAATTCTTCGATTGTTTCGACATCATTAGTGAACCATGACATAACTGTTCCTACGGAATTAGTGTGATAATATTCAACTGGTAAACGCTCCGCTTTTTCAAACATCTCATGACGGAGTTTAGCTTCAATGCCTTTGCTCGCTCTAAAAATAGCAAAACGCCAAAGCATTCTACCGAGCATCATACCAATAGATATTAAGATAGTATATGTAGCGATTCTTAAGACATCGCTTTGCATTTCATCATTAAAAGCATTGATTTCAATTGCTTTTTTGAAAGTGTCGGTTATTTGACCTAAGAATTCCGGCAAAATCGTTTGTAGATAATCAATGCCACCTAAAATAATGACTCCGATAATTAAGAGCCAAGAATAATGGAGATAATATTTTCTTAAATACTTGTTCGTGAACATATCAGCACCGTTATGAACTGATTATTCACAAATTATTGCTAAAATACAATAATTTATTGCATTTGTTTGATTTCTTTAATTAAAAACTCCACATTTGTGTAGCCTCTGAAGGTGTTAAGTCTTAAATTTCCGACTAAGTCAATAAATGGATATTTTTTAACTTCTTCCATACCAAAATAGAAGCCCACCAAACGACCACCATAACCAACTTGGGTGAAAATGTGCTCACCAGTTTTAGAAAAATAAAGTGATTTTGTGGATATGCTATTTAACAATAGTTCCGGTCTAGGCCAGCTTTCACCAAAAGGTGAGAATGATTCAATTATTTTATAATTGTCTTTAGTGATTTCTGTTAATTTTAATTCAATATAGTCTTTTTCAATATGTTCAATTGGATGCGTATCAGCGTATTCTTTGAACTTCTTTGTAAAACCATCAATATCCTCTTCTTTAATGGAACAGCCACCCGCGGAAGCGTGACCCCCTGCGACAATTGTGTATTGTTTGGCGTAATTAAAGGCATCAACAATATTAAAACCTAAAGGAGCGCGAGCGCTTCCTTTATAAACGCCTTTTTCCTTTTCAAGCGATAAAGCGACAACGGGAACATGATATTTATTCATCAAGTTATTGGCGACTAAGCCAAGTAAACCCTCTTTTGTTTCACTAATGTAAACTAGCGATTTATCGCCCTCAATGAAATCAACAGTCATCTCATCAGATGCTTTAGACAACGCTTTTCTCTCTTCATTTGATTCATTTATCCAATCAATGTAGTGTAAGATTTCTTCCTTGTTGTTAGAAGTAAAGAATTTCACTAAAAGGTTAGGAGAATTATCTTCGTATAAACGACCGATAGAGTTAATTTTAGGAGCGATT
Organism: Bacilli bacterium; assembly: GCA_024696885.1. Lineage (GTDB taxonomy): Bacteria > Bacillota_I > Bacilli_A > RFN20 > CAG-826 > CAJOLV01. The sequence goes on along the minus strand of JAILGI010000044.1, from coordinate 23,415 downwards.
TTCATGCCAATTGTGGCTTCATTAAATGGTTCATCTTCCTTTAATAAATCGAATTGGATAAATTCTCCCTCTTTATAATTTTGAAATACGATTCTTAATAAATCGCGATTGTAATCTAACAAAGGCATCATATCGCTAATAAGGCTAACGGACGCAAGCGTCGATAGGTATTTATCAAAATAGCCGAGATATGCACGAGTAAAGTTGAAAGCCACAAATGCACCACTGGAAGGTGTTTCACCAAACTCGTCAAAAGTTGGGTGTAATATCGCATCGGCGTTAGGTAATTCCTCTCCGATTTCATGATGATCCAAAACGAGAACTTTAATATTGTGTTCTTTTAAGGTTTTTATGGCCTCAAAGGCGGCAACACCATTATCGACAGTAATCATTAAGTCTACTTTATTTTCAATCGCCTCAAGCGCTCTTTGATAGGTTAAACCGTAACCATCAATATAACGGGATGGAATGTAATAGTCAACAGGGTAATTTATATATTCAAACATCTTTACTAATATCGATGTTCCCATAATGCCATCAGCGTCATAATCACCATAAATGAAAATCTTTTTATGGTTATCCACCGCTTCTTTTACTAAAGCGACAGCTTCATTAATATGTTTGAAATTATGCCCCACAGCGAAAGTATCACTAGATACTGGTCTAGTAATTTCTTGATACTTCTTTTCATCGATGTGGAAGTATTCTAATAGACGTTGAAATAAGGAGTTGTTCATAAATAAGATAAAGGGCTACAGAGTAGCCCAATAAAATTAATCGTTAATGCCAATAAAGATGGCTTCTTCAGGTTCTGCGGATTTATTGACTTTATGTGCCTTTTTGGCTTTCTTTTTCTTGTTAGGTCTTCCCACCTTAATCTTGCTTGTGAGTGCATATAAGGCGTTCGCAAGAGGCATAAACACAGGAGGAATAATGACCACCACTAATAAGAGGAGGAGGCATAATCCCATGTATGGAAGAGCTGTCGCTTTGCTACCAAATCCGAAGAAACTAATGCCGATTAACGCAGCGGCAAAGATGAATGTATAAACGCTGGTATAAGCATAAGATGTAGCTTTAATAGATAATTCTTTTCTCTTTTCAAGAGAATTATCTCTGCTTCTATCATCGATGATTAATTCTCTTTCACGGTTCATAAACATGATCGCAGCAATGAATGCCACTAAGATAGTCATAGGAGCAAGGATAGCAGCGACACTTGTTGTTTGAATGTGAATCATGGATAAGAATCCCATAGCGATTGTTCCGGCGGCTAAAGCTAATGCGGTCGCGGCTAAACCTCTCGATAAGCGGTATCTTAAGATGAGGTATAAACCACTGACGAGAACGCCAACTAAAGAGGCGAGAATGATTGGTAAAACCTTTGGTTCACTGACAGAATATGTTCTTACTGTCTTTAAAGAAATAGTCGCATCGTGTTCAAGGATGTCCTTTTCACTAATCGCGAAAGAAAGAATGCTGTTAACATCTGTTAAAGAGTTATCACCTTGATAGATGATTTCGGTATCAGAAACTTTATAGCAAGCTTTAGCTTCTGGGGAAATATAGCTCTTTAAATTAACGATAAAGACGTTATAAACCTTATCTTCATCATCAACTGTAACGGTGTATGTTTTATCTTTGTTATCGATAGAAACGATGTTTTCACCACCTAAGCATGTGGATTTTTCGTTAGTGTCTAAAACACCATTATCGTTGCTATCAACAAAGGTAAATGTCTTACCTAAGATATCACGAATCGCGGATTCATCTAAAGATGAACTTTCCACCGCGGTGGTTTCAAAGTAAACTTTGCTGGTTTGTCCATTTTGAATTTGTGAATAAATCGCACCATTGTTTAAAGAAGCAAAAACGATCATGCAAACTAAGGAAGCGACGAATAAAATGCCACCAAAGATGCTCATTTTCTTCTTGGTCTTGGTGAGATCAACTTCCGCATATGGACCGTTATAAACTTGTTTATCTTCACTTAATAAATCTGGGACTTTTTCATCTTCAATACCAAATAAATGATATTTGCCAACGACACATGTCGCGTTGGTGGCTAACCAGAGTAAGATTTTTAAACCTAAAGTATTTAAGAGTAAGGAAGCAATACCGCCTAAAACGGTGACTGCAGCGAAGGAACGTAAAGCACTACCACCTAAGATGTAGCAGAATACACCAACGATAATGAGAACAACGTTAACATCAGCGACTGGTAATAAAGCTTTTTTACCACCTTCGAGGTTAGCTTTCTTTAAGCTTCTTCCACGATATGCTTCGTCTTTAATTTTATTTAAATAAATAACACCACTGGCAATAGAGGCTAAAGCAACAGCGACAAAGCCAAAGATGGCGATTGTATTGTATTCAGCGGTTAATAACACCATCGCGCATAAGCCCGCAAAAACGGACACGATTGATGTAACGATCACGCTAATCGCGCCTAATTTGTAGAAATAGACGAGAATTAAGGAGACTAAGATAATGGCGCTAATTAAAGCCATTAATGTCGCAGAAAGGTTAACCATAGCGACATCACCACGATAAATTAAGTCTTCAATCCAGGAATCAACATAGTTGCTGCCCACTAATTTGACATTGTAGTCAAGTTCAGAGGCGTTTAATAAGTTAACGAAGAAATTAGCACGATCATAGGCTTGTTTCTTTTCGGTGAATGTAGCAGTGCCATCTTCGTTAGCGTCTAAATTAATAATGGAATAGAGTTGATTATCGGAAGAACCAAAATATTGGTCAGCTTCGTCATCTTGCACTCTAATCTTCATCAAAATCTTTTCATCGTTATAATCGACGTCAGGTTTTTGATATTCTTCTTCGTCAAAACCATACCATAAATAGAGGAAATAAGCGGTTTCTTCATTGCCATCATCATCAGTGGAGACGGTCTCAGCTTTCGCATCTTCACTCTTGGCTCTAGAGAAAACGTTCTTATATTGATCATTTTCCACGTTTACAGGAAGGACGATACATGGATAACTGTTAATAGAATCAATAAAGGCTTTGTCATCTGTTAAGAATTCATCAGCAAGGGCGAAATCACCAGCGCTATTGGTTAAACCAAAAGAACCATCAAATTCCATATAGGAAACGATGTTGTTGTAATTGGATTCGTAATCTTGAGAAAGAGTAACGGTAATGGTGTCTTCACCTTCGATGTTGACTTGGTAACGGGAAACGCCTTGGTTTTCTAAACGTTCTTCCATAATTGAAGCGACGTTTTCTAAACCGTCTTTTGTCAACGCTTCAGAGCCATCTCCTTCTTTTTCATAAACGCGGAAAATAAGTTCGCGTCCTGGTTGATAATCCATATTGGAATTTGCTTTGCTAATCATAGGAGCAAAGGAAACACCCACTAGCACTAATGAAGTTACTGCTAATAGAATGTAAGCCCATAATCTACGCATAATGTATCCCTCCTGTATAGGTACGTATTCACACGACTATGAATAAGATTACACGAATTATAAATATAATTCAAATACTTTATGTAGAAATATACGAAAAACACTTTTCTAATTTATTAGAAAGATAAGATTTTTAGAAAAAATAAAAAAGTGGGCATCGATTGAAAACTTAACCCACATTTTATATATTTTCCTTTAGAATAAATTCATTTGATGCTTGATTTTTAAATGCTTATAAGCCTTTTCATTCGCCACTCTTCCTCGAGGTGTACGATCGATGAATCCAATTTGTAATAGATATGGCTCATACACATCTTCCAGGTTATTGATTTCCTCTCCGATAGCGTTAGCCAATGTCTCTAAGCCAACTGGACCACCATTGAAACGTTCGATGAGTGTCTTTAAGTAGCGGATATCGACATCATCTAATCCGATTGCATCCACTTTCAAAGCTTGCAAGGCATTTGTCGCGTCATTGATATCAATATTATCTTTACCTTCAAAGTTCACGAAGTCACGAACACGTCTAAACAAACGGTTAGCAATACGAGGTGTGCCTCTACTTCTTTTTGCGATTTCTTCCGCGGCATCTTTATCAATTGGACAATTGAAAACTTTACTTGTTCTTTGAACAATTTGTGTCGTTTCTTCAATATCGTAGAAATTCAGCTTTTCACTTATACCGAATCTCGCTCTTAATGGGGAGGATAAATTACCCGCTCTAGTGGTCGCGCCAATAAGAGTGAAAGGCGGTAAATCCAGAGTCAATACACGGGATCCGTTTTCTCTATTTAAGACGATGGAGAATTTGAAATCTTCCATCGCAGTGTATAAGCTTTCTTCCACCACGCGAGGGAGGCGATGAATTTCATCAATAAAGAGGATATCGCCTGGTTCAAGTTCGCTTAAAATAGCAGCTAAATCGCCAGTTTTTTCTAAGCTTGGACCACTAGCAACATGAATATTCGCATGCATTTCATGAGCGATAACATAAGCTAATGTGGTCTTGCCTAATCCAGGAGGACCATAGAATAAAACGTGGTCTAAAGGTTCGTCTCTATGTAAAGCAGCACCGATAAAAACACGGAGATTTTTCTTTAAGTCTTTTTGACCTACATATTCATCTAGGCTAATCGGTCTTAAAGATGTCTCTTCTTGCTTGTCAATGCTATTAATGTGAGCGTCTAATAAACGTGACATATTACTTCCTTAACTTGGATAATGCGATTCTAATTACTTCTTCCGCGCTGGCGTTTGGTTCATTGATGCTCGCTAAGACGCGGTCAATCGCTGCTCCTTTGAAACCTAATTCTTTTAAGGCTTCATAGACATCGTCATAAACACCTGGATCACCTTTTTCACCGGTGAGTTCACCCTTTAAGTCGAGGATGATTTGCGCAGCGGCTTTACCACCAATACCGGGTAGTTTCTTTAAGAAAGCGACATTATTACTGCTGATCGCAGCGATAACTTGGTTTGGTGTGGTCGCGCTTAAGGCTCCAATCGCAGTTTTGGGTCCTAAACCTTTGACTTTTATCAATGATAAAAATACTGTTTTTTCTTCTAGAGATTTGAAGGCTACGAGATATTGTTCATCTTCTCTAACGACATTATAGGTATAGACAAAAACATCTTGTCCGATTTCGTATTCATCGATATGGCTCACTAAGACTTGATAGCCGACATCATGAACATCAATAATGACGGTGTCCTTATCAACTGAGGCAACTTTACCTCTTAAAAAATAAATCATCGAATAACCTCCTATCTGTTCACTAATATAAATAATAAGATTATAGAAAGAATAACTGCTCCGCTTAAGAAAGCGAAGAAAACGCTGGCTTTCGCTTTATTCTTCATCGCGAATAAATTCCTCTGGTTCCGGAGTGAGCGCGCGTTTATGCTCACTAATGCGGTGTAAATATTCAATTCTCTTCTTTGTTTCTTCATTAATTGGTTTACCAATTAAATAATCGTCTAATTCCTTATAGGTAATGCCCATTTCCTTTTCGTCAGTTTGTCCAGGGAATAGACCAGCGGATGGCACTCTTTCCGCTAGACGGGTGGAAATACCTAATATTTTAGAAGCCTCCACGACTTCTCTTTTTAATAATTTAGCGATGGGGAATAAATCTGCCGCACCATCACCATGTTTAGTGAAATAGCCGGTATATCTTTCATCCTTATTATCAGTGCCTAAGACTAATAAACTATTCTTTTGCGCGTATGCATAAAGAATAGACATACGGATTCTCGCTTTTAAGTTTGACTTTGTCGCGGTGTCTAATTCCACACCTTGCTTTTTAAAAGCTTCCACATATTGATTAAAAATATCGCTTCCATCGATAACCAAATAGTTAATATCGTGGGCTTTGACTAGTTCTAAAGCATCTTCTAAATCTTCTTTTAAAGAATTAATGGGCAACATAATGCCAGTCACTTTGTCTTTTCCAACCGCTTTTCTTGTTAAAACAGAAACAAGAGAGGAATCAACGCCTCCGGAGATGCCTAAAACATAGCCTTTTGCATTTGTGCTTTGGAGATAATCTTGTAAGAATTTTTCAATGACTTTTAAATATTCTTCGAGTTTCATAAATTACCTCACGTATTCAAAGGAGAAATCATCGAGGATGACTGTATCACCATCGGTGGCTCCTAATTTTTCTAATTCATCATCGATCTTTAGTTTACGGATACGGTTCATTAAAATCATCATGCCTTCATCCGTAGAAATATTGGTCATACGATAGAATTTGATGATTTTGTCACCCAAAATTCTCCACGTATGAGCGTCTAATCGACGAATTTCAAATTCTTTTTCTTCTTCCTCTAAGGAATAGACTTTATGTTCTAATTCCTCACTATCTTCACTATAAAGTGGGAAAATTGGTGTGGTTTCTAATAATTTTGCGCATTCATATAAAATGGCGTCCACACCTTCTTCTAATAAAGAAGAAAGAGGATATATTTCTTTATTAATTTGCTTTTTGAGTACTTCAAGGCGCTCTTTTGCCCCTTCTTCATCCATCTTACTGGCCACTAAAATCATGGGGCGTTTCTCTAAACCAAAACCATAATTCTTTAGTTCATCATTAATGACCAAATAGTCGTTATAAGGATCACGACCAGATTCACCTAAGTCAATAATGTGAATGATGACGCGGCATCTTTCAATGTGGCGGAGAAATTGTAATCCTAGACCTTTACCTAAATGGGCACCTTCAATTAATCCCGGAAGATCCGCCATAACGAAGGAAGAACCATTTTTTACTTTAACAACACCTAAATTAGGCACGATTGTGGTGAATGGATAATCAGCGATTTCCGGTTTAGCTGCGCTAACAACGCTTAAAAATGTGGATTTACCAACGCTTGGATAACCGACTAATCCCACATCAGCGAGGAGTTTTAGCTCTAAAATGATGCGTTTTATTTCGCCTGGTTCACCGTTTTCGGCAATCTTAGGGGCGCGGTTTGTGGGTGATTTGAACATGGAGTTTCCACGACCACCTCTACCACCTTTAGCGGCGCATACAACTTTTCCTTCCTCATTTAAATCGCCGAGGAATTTATGGCCTTCTTCTTCAAAGATAACCGTGCCGATAGGAACATCAATATAGACATCTTCTGCATATTTGCCGTATTGATTCTTGATGTCACCCTTACCACCATCTTGACCAATAAAGGTTTTGGAATGACGGAAATTTAAAAGTGTGGTAATTGTTCTACTCGCACGGAAATAGATGGAGGCGCCACGTCCTCCATTACCACCATCAGGTCCACCATTTGGAACGTATTTGGCGTGTAAAAAGCTAATGGCGCCGTCGCCTCCTTTACCACTTCTTACTTCTACTACTGCACGATCAATAAACATAGAATTACCTAAAGATATTATAAAATAATATAAAATAAAAGACCACTAAATTGTGGTCTTTCTTCATTCTTTGTTACGCTAAATTATCTTTCGCTTGGTACAACTTTGACCGCTGTGCGATCTTTGCCAACGCGATAATATTTAACAACACCGCTTGCTGTGGCAAAGACAGTGTCGTCTTTACCAAGTTTGGTATTTTCTCCTGGATAAATCTTCGTGCCTCTTTGACGATAGATAATGGAACCGCAGTGGCACCATTGACCGTCAGCAACTTTCGCGCCTAAACGACGACCAGCAGAATCACGACCATTTTTCGTGGAACCAACACCTTTTTTAGAAGCAAAGAATTGTAAGTTTACTCTAATATACATAGTTTCTCATTCCTTTCTATCGATTATTTTTCAACCGATATTTTCATAAATTTCGGATTGTCTCTTGCGATTGATTGCAATTGACTGACGATAACTTCGATAACAACGTTATCGTGTTCGTTCATTTTTCCGACATTGCACAGTTCAATATTTCCTTGTTTTTCATTAACTTTGATTTGGAAGTGTTTTTCTTCTAGGGCATTAATGCCTCCGAGGATAACACCACTAATCGCAGCACACACTAAGTCTTCACCTTTTGGTGCACTATCAGCGTGGCCTTCACTCTTTAATGAAATGAATTCGCCTGTGCTTTGATACCTAACAGTAATTTTTGTCATGATTAGGCATTAATGGCTTCGATAACTAAGCAAGTGAATGGTTGACGATGACCGATGGTCTTGTGTTCGTTCGCTTTTGCTTTGTACTTGAAGACACGGATTTTTTTGGATTTTCCTTGTTTTTCAACTTTTGCGGAAACGGTAGCGCCTTCAACATAAGGTGCACCAACTTTGATAGATTTGCCACCGACAAATAAAACTTTGTCTAATGTCACTGTAGCGCCGACTTCTGCTTCTAACTTTTCAACGAAAATTTTGGAGCCTACTTCAACGCGAATTTGCTTTCCGCCAGTTTCAATAATTGCGTACATAATGTCCCTCCTTTGAAAGATTCACTAATGACTCGCTATTAAGGTATCCTTAATAGGATTTCTATAACCTCTTCTATGCGGTTGTAGCTAGTGAGGCGACAACGTTAGTAATATATCATATATTATATGATTCGGTCAATTATTATTTTGGGTATTTTTAGTTCCAATCTAAAAGGCGTTTTGTCCCTCTCTTTTTCATTTCCAAAAAAGAATAGTAACCATCTCTGGCAATAATGATGTGATCAAGTAGTTTTACTCTTAGTTTTCCCACATTTGAAACCAACTCTGCGGTTAAAGCGACATCGTCTGATGATGGGGTGGAATTCCCACTGGGATGATTATGGAGTAAATAGTAATATCGACCATTATGTAAAATGACCTTTTTCAAGATTTCAATAGGGTGACAAACAACTGCATCTTCACTACCTTTGTACATCGTTTCTTCATGGACCACCTTCCTTTTGCTATCCAAAATGACAATGACTAAAGATTCGTAATTTAATGTGCAAAGTTTGCCAACATATCTTTGATATAATTTCTCAGTGTTCACGATTTCTTCTTTCCCGATGAAACGACTCGTTTCGTATCTTTTGCTTAGTTCAAAGCAAGCGGAAAGAAGCAAAGCTTTTCCTGGTCCAATGCCTTTGACATCGAGAAGCGCTGAATATGATTTTCGAAAGAGATTGAAAAGACCTCCATTATCTGCAATTAGAGAATGTGCTAACTCTAAAACCGAAACACCTATGGTGCCAGTTCCTAATAGAAGCGCCAAAAGTTCATCATCTGTGAGCTTTTCCACGCCAAACATGAGAGCCTTTTCTCTCGGCTTTTCGAAAACAGGTCTATCTTTAAAAGTGCTCAATTAGTTCCAAGTGAATTTCCAACCGCCAGGAACGGTGGCGCTTCCTTTAGAAGACATAAATAAACGATATACCACGACCGCGATTATAGACGCGCACAATACTGTCATAACGGTGACAAGCGTAACTGCTCCTCCACCTTTTGTTTCTTCCATTTCTTGTTCAGTTAATAAAGTGTATTTCATAAAAAAACCTCCTATAAACATATCGGAGATTTTTCGTTAATTATTTTCACTTTTTATGAAAATTTTTAAATATTTTTTCTTTTTTCAAGTAAAGAAGCGAGAGCCTCGCGGTGTTTTTTTAACTTACTTTCTTCAAGTTCCACCTTTTCTTTTGGAGCCTTGTTGATGAAGTTAGGATTAGAGAGCATTTTCTCACCACGCATGATTTCGTTTTGCTCATTTTCAATCTCTTTTTCTAAGCGCTTGATAGCCTCTTCTTTACCGGCTTCATTGACGATATTTAAAATCGCATCGTGATAAGCTTTTGTCTCGCCTTTTTGATTGAGAATTTCCTCACCCACTAAAGAGACATTTGAGAATGTGAATCTATTTAAATAAGTTAAGAATTCATCAAATGTTTTTATCTTAAGATAGAGAGATAAATCGAGCTTTGCGTTAGGGGCAATTTTGTTCTCAATTTTATAGTTTCTAACATCCCTAATGATGTTGAATAACAACTCGATTTCAGCGTTGATAGACTCATCGATTAAACCCTCTTCGTAGACGGGGTATCTTTCTAGCATAACGCTTTCTAAATGGTTAGGTAAATTGAGATATAATTCCTCAGCAATGAAAGGTGTATATGGGTAAATTAAGAGGATGATATTCTTCAAACATTTAACCAACACTTGGTATGTTGTATTCTTTTTATTTTCATCAGATGAATTTAACGCCACTTTACTCATCTCTAAGTATTGTGAACAGAAATCATCGTAGACAAAATTGTATAAATGGTTGCTTGCTGCGTTGAAATCATATTTGTTCATGTTACTTGTTACACGTTCAATTGTGAGTTCTAAACGGTTGATAATCCATTTATCAATTGGGGATAAAAGTTCCTTTTTGATTTCTTGGATTTTGAAATTCTCCGGTAAGACGCTTAAAACGTAACGTGCGGAATTCCATATTTTATTTAAATAATTACCACTGGCGGCGACTTTTTCATCGATATAACGCATATCTTGTCCAGGGGTGCTATTTGTGGTTAAGAAGTAACGCAAAGCGTCCGCACCATAATGGTCAATAACTTCGATTGGATCAACACCATTGCCGAGGGATTTAGACATTTTCCTACCTAATTCATCACGTACTAAGCCGTGGATAACAACTTCTTTAAATGGTCTCTTTTGTGTCATTTCTAATGACTCAAAAATCATTCTAGAGACCCAGAAGAATATAATGTCATAACCAGTGACTAAGCAATCGGTTGGGAAATAGCGTTTTAAATCATCAGTGTCATTTGGCCAACCCCAAGTGGAAAATGGCCATAATTGAGAGGAGAACCAAGTGTCTAAAACATCTTCGTCTTGCACCCAATTTTCTTTGTCTTTCGGTTCATCCACACTGACGAGAACTTCGCCTGTATGCTTATTATAATAAGCAGGAATACGATGGCCCCACCATAATTGACGGGAAATGCACCAGTCATCGACCTTTTCCATCCATTGTGTGAAGACGTTTTCAAAACGAGATGGAACGAAGTCAACACGGTTATCTTTATTCTTTTGGTTCGCTAATGCTTGTTCCGCTAAAGGACGCATTTTCACAAACCATTGTTTGGAAAGCATTGGTTCTACAACGGCGTTAGTTCTTTCAGAGTGACCGACTGGGTGAACAATCTTTTCAATTTTGATGAAATTGCCATCTTTTTTGATTTGTTCAACAAGGGCTTTACGGCATTCAAAGCGATCCATGCCTTCGTATTTACCGCATAAGCTATTCATTGTCGCGTTCTTATTAAAGATAATTGGTTTTGCAAAATGATATTTTTCACCAATGAGGAAGTCATTAGGATCATGAGCTGGTGTACACTTCATAGCGCCTGTTCCAAACTCTAAATCGACATATTCATCAGCGATTAATGGAATAATGTCACCGTTCGCGGGATTTATAACCTTCATTCCCACATATTTCTTATATCTTTCATCGTTAGGATTGACGACAACACAAACATCACCAAACATGGTTTCTGGTCTTGTTGTGGCGACGATTAAATATTCATCAGAATCGACGATAGGATATTTAAAATAGAACATTTCACCTGGGTCATCTTGGTGGATAACTTCTATGTTACTTAACGCGGTCATTTGGACTGGATCCCAGTTAATGATCTTTTCACCTTGATAGATTAATCCATGGTCATATAAAGTCTTAAAAACGGTTCTCACCGCATAGTTTAAACCTTCATCTAATGTGAATCTTTCTTTGCTATAATCAAGGGCTAAACCCATCTTTTTCCATTGTTCATGAATGTTTAAGGCATATTCGTCTTTCCATTCCCAGGCTTTCTGAAGAAAGAATTCACGGCTAATCTTGGTCACATCAATGCCAGATTTGGATAATTTATCCATAACTTTGGCTTGTGTAGCGATGCCAGCGTGATCCATTCCAGGAAGATAACAAACATCATATCCGCACATTTTTTTATAACGAGCAATAATATCTTGAATGGTTGTGTCCCAAGCGTGACCAAGATGTAATTTTCCGGTTACATTTGGTGGGGGAATAACAATGGAAAATGGTTGTTTGCTCTTGTCTCCAGCGGTAAAATAACCAGCCTCTTTCCATTTGTCATACTTGCCTTGTTCCACTTGATGTGGGTCGTAACGTTTGTCTAACATAACTCTCTCCTTCTGGGCAATAAAAAACGCCCTCTAAGGACGCTTACGCGTGGTACCACCTTAGTTCGTCTTGCGACGCACTTATTAACCTATTTTCGCTAGGCAACTATTCCTCCAAAGCGACCTTCACTTAATTCTTGTTTCAGGCTTCCACCATCCCCGAATCTCTATTCCAAGAGTGTTAAGCTACTCCTCTTCTTCACTGGAATTCATCAATATATGTTAATAATAATTTTATTAAAGGGCTTTTTCAATGCCACTTTTTAATTTTGTAAGAGTATTCTTATCAAGACTACTCGTATAGAAGATGCGACTTTCATCAATTTTGCATTCTTTTAAATGCGTATTTAACTTTGCTTTCTCACTTTGATTGACCTTATCAACTTTCGTGATTACAAGGTAATAATTGTAGTTATATTCTTTCATAAATGAAAGAATTTCTAAATCGTTTTCCTCTAAATTTCTTCTCGAATCGAGCAAGATGAGGACGAGTTTTAAGCGTGTCGCTTTTTGAAAATATTCATCCATCATCTCACCGAATAAACGATCGAGATTAACTCCCCCTTTTGCGTAACCATACCCAGGAGCGTCCACGAGGTAGAAGCGTTTATCAACTTCGTAATAATTTAATAGACGTGTATGGCCTGGTTTAGAAGATGTAAAAGCGAGGGATTTACGCGAACATAACGCGTTGATTAATGATGATTTGCCAACGTTACTTTTTCCGACGATCAAAACTTCCGGATAACCACCTTGAGGGGCATCCGTGATGCTTGGCGCGGATTTGATAAAAGTAACGTTAGCGAAATTAATCATAATTATTTAAGTAACGCCACCTTGACAGCGTCATCAACGCTGGACATGTAGATGATGTTTAAATTATCTTTAACTTCCTTAGGAAGTTCATCGACATCTTTCTTGTTGTCTTTAGGAACGATAATGGTTGTAATACCACTTCTTAAAGCGGCGAGGGATTTTTCTCTTAATCCACCGATAGCAAGAGCGTTACCGCGAAGTGTAACTTCACCTGTCATAGCGACGTTAGAGTCAACAGGAGTCTTGCTTAAACAAGAAATGATGGCGGTTGTAATTGCGACACCAGCGCTTGGACCATCTTTTGGCACTGCGCCTTCTGGGACGTGAATATGAATGTCATTTTCGCCGAATAAAGAGGCATCGATATTGAAGTGTTCAGCGTTGCTCTTCACATAGTCTAAAGCAATGGAGGCACTTTCTTTCATGACATCACCTAAATTACCGGTTAAAACAAGTCCACCTTTTCCTTTGAAGTAATTAACTTCAATTGGCAAGATGTCACCACCGTATTCGGTGTAAGCGAGGCCAGTAACGACACCCACTTGTGGTTCTTTTTCCTTCTTGGTGTCTTCAAAAATTGGTGTTCCGAGGTATTCTCTGACCTTTTCTTCATCGATTTCAGTGTGACCAAGTTTAGGATCTTTGACGATCGCAACGGCGACTTTTCTTAAGCATGCCGCAATTTTTCTTTCTAAGTTACGCACGCCTGCTTCGCGTGTATAAGCACGGATGATGAAAGTAATAGCTCCATCGGTAAAGGAGACATCTTCTTCTTTTAAACCGTTAATTTCGATTTGCTTTTTCACTAAGTGTTCTTTAGCGATGTGAATCTTTTCAATTTCGGTATAACTGGAAAGTTGGATCAATTCTAAACGATCTCTTAAAGGACCAGGAATTTGATCTAAATAGTTAGCGGTGCAAATGAATAAGACATCGCTTAAATCATATGGTTCTTCTAAGTAGTTATCGTTGAATTGATTATTTTGTTCGGGATCCAACACCTCTAAAAGAGCGCTTGCGGGGTCGCCTTTATAAGAACTAGCGAGTTTATCGACTTCATCAAGGAGGAAGACGGGGTTAGTAACGCCCGCTTTACGCATGCCTTGAATAATACGGCCTGGTAAGGAACCAACGTAGGTTCTTCTATGACCGCGGATTTCCGCTTCATCAGAGATGCCACCTAAGCTAGCTTTGAAGAATTTTCTTCCTAAAGCGCGAGCGATAGATTTACCTAAACTGGTTTTACCAGTTCCAGGTGGGCCATAGAAACAGAGAATAGGGCTCTTTAAATTGCCGGTTAATTTCTTAACCGCAAGATATTCGATAATTCTCTTTTTGGGATCTTCTAATCCGTAATGATCTTCATCGAGTATCTTTTCGACGTTATGTAAGTCATTGTTGTCTTCGGTTTTTTGCCACCAGGGGACATTCATGACTACGTCTAAATAAGATTGAATTAAAGCGGCTTCTAAAGAACCACCAGGCATCATATCGAATTTCTTTAATTCGGATTTGACCTTTTTCTTGATGTGTTCTGGATATGGGTTATTTTCTAATTTTTCCAAGATGGCATCTGGAGAATTAGAACCACTATCTTCACCGAGTTCTTTCTTAATCGCTTTTAATTTTTCTCTTAAGAAATATTCTTTTTGAGACTTCTCCGCGGCTTCTCTGACAGAATCTTGAATGCCTCTTTCAAGTTCTGTTTTTTGTTGTTCGCCTTTGAGTAAAGTTTTCGCGTTTTCCACGAGTTGATTAAAATCATCTAACTCTAAAATCGCTTGTTTGGTCTTCACTGGAGCATCGAGAATGCTCGCTAAAGCATAGCAAACAACATCCACGTTTTTGCTGCGGGAAATGGTGTTAGAGATTGATTTAGGCATCTTCGCCACAATGTCCGGATATTGGTCAATTGTTTGTTTCAAATCTCTTAATAATTCATCATTAACCTCATCTTCAAGAAGGGGTAATGGTAGTATTTTGCCTTCGGCAACATAGTATTTGTTATCTTCATCATATTTGATGGAAGTTAAGCTGACACGTTCCGCGCCTTCGATACGGACTTTATAAAAGCCTTGGCGAGGGGATACGGAAATAATGTGGCAAAGGGTGCCAACGAGATATACATCGTTTTCGGTGGGGTTATCGACATCCTCATTAAATTGAGAAGTCATAAACACTAAGGAATCCGCTTCGCGCTTGCCAGCGTTAACTGCGTTGATGGAGATTTCTCTTCCCGCATCAATCACTTCTTGGGTACCAGGATAGACGATGGTGCCACGAGTAATGATGATAGGGAGTGTGAGTTTTTGAGGTTTATTTGGCATAATTTACCTCCTTTTAATTAAATTAATCGTTATTTTCAGTTAGGAATTGTTCCACTCTAGTCATGAATAAACTGTTCTTCATGTCTCCGAGTTGGCTGCTTAATGCTTTCTTAATGTCTTCGATTTTCATGTTGTATTGTTCTGCCATTCTTGCAAATTCAAATTCTAAATCTGCTTCGGTGATTTCAATACCTTCGGCTTTGCCGATTTCTTCCATGATGACATAGTGAGTAACATCTCTGAGAGCGTCTTTTCTAATTTGGGCTAAGAATTCTTCTTCTTTTTGACCTAAAACTTGGAGATATTTTTCAAGGGTGAATCCGGATTGAGAAATTCTCTTTTCAAAGTCTTCTTTACGACTTGCGACTTGGTTATCGAGGATTTCATCTGGGATTTCCACTTGTGCGTTCTTCGCGATTTCAGAGAGTAATTTATCCATGTAGTCTCTCTTTTCCGCGTTTTCTTTATTCGCTTTGATTTCCGCTTCTTTGTTGGCTCTTAATTGAGCAACTGTTTCGACGTCTTTGAGTTTTAATTCTTTGACGAATTCATCGTTTAATTCAGGAAGTTTCTTTTCTTTCACTTCGTGAATGTCACATGCGAAGACAGCATCTTTGCCTTTTAATTCTTCGACATAGTTTTCTGGGAATTTGACGTTGACATCAACGTGTTCACCAGCTTTATGACCCACTAATTGTTCTTCAAAGCCAGGGATGAAAGCATGGGATCCGAGTTCCAATTCATAGTTTTGAGCAGAACCACCTTCGAATGCTTTGCCATCGATTGAACCAGCAAAGTCTAAGATAACTGTGTCGCCTTCTTTAGCGACATCTTCTTTAACCACTAAGGAAGCGTTTTCACTTAACACTTTCTTAATTGCGGTTTCGACTTCTTCAGGATCAACCTTGACTTCGTTATGACCAATCTTTAAGCCTTTATAAGCACCTAACTTCACTTCTGGAGCGGTGACAATTGTGAACTTAATTTCTAATTCAGTATCGCTTAATTTGGTAATATCAACCTTTGGTTGAGCGTATGGTTTAACACCATCTTGTTCTATAATCTCACGATAAGCAACTGGTAATAAAGCGTTGATAGCTTCGTCCATTACTTTCATTTGATTAACTTTTGATTTCACTAAGTTTTCTGGTGCTTTACCTTTACGGAAACCTGGGATTTCAACGTTCGCTGCTTCTTTATCAAAAGCTTTCTTTTGCGCATCTTTCCAAGTCTTCGCATCCACGGTGACAAGCACTTCAACATGTGAATGTTCGAGCTTTGTTAATTTTCTTTCCATGTATATATACCTCCAAACATGTGCGTTTCGTATTATACACATAAACGCATGTTACACGCAAGAAAAAAAGCCGAAACTTAATGGTTTCGACTTATTTCATAATCTTTTTAGAAATCGTTTAATGCTTTATTGATTTTATCGATTAATTCTTTGACTTCAACAAGGCTGATTTTCTTTTCTACACAGCGAGATGATAAATCTTTAGAATCACTTGTCTGTAAATAGGTGTTACCAATTTGGAATAAAGCTTCAATGATAACTTCATCGCTATAAGCGATAACATCAGGATAAATATACATGATGTAGGTAGAAAGGATTTGAATCGCGGTTTCCTCTAAGGATGGATTTTTATATTCATGAGATATCTTTCTCACCACATTATTAAACTGATTTGTGGAAAATGGAGGTTCTAAATTAGCGGGCACAACGTGAATGATTTCATCAATGTGCTTGAACGCGACTTCTTGCTTAAATTCATTTTGTACAAGGACAAATAAAGTGAAGGAACGAATAGATTGAAGTGGGTGATTAACCATCAAAGCTCTTAAATCGTTTAAGAATGGTTCAATTTTGCGACTTTTGACTATGTCAAGAGCGATAAGAACATCGTTCATATCATCGGAGCGAAGGAGTTTAATAACTTGATCATCATTCATCTCTTTTGAACCAAAAGACTTCTTTTCCTCAGAACGTATATATTGAGGCATGGAGCGTAATAATTCCTCTACTTGTTGAGAGACATAAGGAAGATTTTCATAATGCTTTAATTCTTCATAGGCCTCATCAAATCTTCCTAATAGGCAAAGGATTTCCATATGGACACGGATAAGGATGCTTAAGTTGGATTCTAAGAGTTCTCTATTCGCCTTGATGCAGGCTAAAGATTCTTCCGCTTTGCCCGTGGCGAGCAACGCGCTTATACGATAAAAAAGATAAGTGGGATCTACGCTATTTTCTGTCAGTTTAAGAACCAAAGCGTATTGTTTTTTATCCATTAAAGTCTTAAGAGAGTCCATATATCCTCCTAGTAGTTATTTAGTCGTTTTTTAGTAGTTTTTAACTTTGTTAACATTTCTTTATCTTTGATAATGTAATTTAGTAAAATGATTACTTTTTAATGTCACAAGACCGTTCAAATAACTAAATATAGGATACACTATCTCATGCTTTTTACCAAATGATAAATAATCATTATTTTTGTTAATCTTTTTATTCTGTTATAAGATAGTTTTATGGTTCGTGAAGATATCAAAAGTTTCTTATCCACTATCCCTAATAATGTTACCGTTGTGGCTGCGAGTAAGTACGCTGACGCCAATGATATTCGTACTTTGTATGACGCTGGTATAACTAATTTTGGTGAAAATAGAGTGGATGCTTTCTTAGAAAAATATGATTCTTTGCAGTCTTTAAAATTATCTTGGCATTTTATTGGCCATTTACAGCGCAACAAGGCGCATAAAGTCATCAACAAGATCGATTGCTTACATTCCTTAGATTCGCTCCTCCTAGCGGAGAAAATCAACGTTTTAAGAGAAACTCCTCTCGATTGTTTTATCGAAGTGTCGGTTAATAATGAAGAAAGTAAGAACGGTGTCAAAATGGAATGCGTTCTTAACTCTGTTAAAGAGTGTTTAAAATACGAGAAGATTCACCTAGTTGGTCTAATGATGATGGCGGTTAAAAACGCCGCTAGCGATTCTTTAGACGAACAATTTGAAAAACTACATTTATTACGAAACGAAATCGAAGAAAAACTTCACATTTCTCTTCCTTATTTATCTATGGGTATGAGTGACGATTATTTAATCGCTTTAAAACATCACGCCACTCATATTCGCTTAGGTCGTATTTTATTCAAATAAAAAGCAGAGGCTTATTTGTTTTCCTCTGCTTGTTGCTTTGCTTTTCTTTCTTCGTTTTTACGATTAATTTCGTAAAGCATTTTTAATTTTGGAATATTGTATTTAAGAATGAAGGTTGGAAGGACAATCAATATAGCGTTAATAATCGCTACTGGTAAACCTATGGTTAACCAGGTCCATGACCATCCGGAATAAATCTTATAGTCGGCGAGAAGAATTAAGAAGCTGAAGAATGGCGAGAATAGATGAATCACCACTCCATAACAAGCTTCTAATAGATAACGGCTGACATACGCATTATTCCATGGATCCACTAATTTGTTTTTATGGAAATCGGTAAATCCGCCGAGTTCAGGAACTTTATCCTTCCATTTTTGGACTTTGATTTTCTCATAAAACTTCATTTCTTTTTTACTTGCAGTAAAAATCTTCTTATTTGGGTCCATCCATTTCTTTGGAAGACGTCTTCCAATAATGGCCACTATTGCATCCACTACAAAAGCAGCGGCAACCATGGCTAAAGTCATTAACAAATAGTAATACCACGGTTCATTCATTGGGTTGGTTAAAATATTAACTACGGCAATAATAGCTGTTGAAATGAAGATGACTAATAGATATAAAAGCATTATTTCTTAACGGTTGTGTATTCTAATGGAATACCATACACTTTTTCGTAAATATTTTTCCAAGCTAATTCGTTAGCGGCTTTCATGTTCTTCACATTTTCCGCGACGGATAATGATGGATCTGGATAGATTGGTTCCAAAATATGGAGTGTATAAGCTTGAATTGGATAACCATCTTGGTCCTTTTTGTCCGTATCTCTCATTGTGATGAATGTTGGGATAACAGGGACATTTGCGGTTGCCGCAAATCTAAAGGCACCTGGTTTTAATGGCTTTGGTTTACGATAGTTCCACCACATAGATTGTTCAGCGTAGATTAAGACAAGGTCACCACGTTTTAAGATGGTGTCAGTCGCGCGAATCATTTGTCTTAACACTAAAGTGTTAGATGCTAATGGGAGGGAGTTGCAGTTACGCATAAATTGACCATAAAGGCCTGGGAATGTCCAGTTACCTTCACGGATAACTTTGAATAATTTCTTCTTCGGTGCATATTTCGCTACGGCTTTATGAATCGGAATGCTATCGAATGGATTGAAGTGGTTAGCGGTTAATACAGCGCCAGTTTTTAAACCTTTAAGGATTTCCACATTTTCATATCCATCAATAACTATTTGACCTTGCTTAATGAGGTTGTTGAAGAACTTATTGGATTTTCTAATCGTCACTCTTGTTCTGATTTTGTTGATAAATCTCTTTCTTAAATAATCGACGTCACCAGGTTGAAGAGGGGTGAATGGAGGATCATTTTCGACATCCTTATCAAATGTTCCCGCTTTTTCAAATTCTTGAATACGTTCGAGAATGATTTGTCTTTCGGTCTTCTCTTCTTCACTAAGAAATTTGATACCTTCTTTGTAGTATCTCTTTCTCTTTGCTTCGTATAAGCAAAGGGCTTTAACGTTTTCAATGCCTTCGCGTTCTTGGATACGTCTTTCTTCTGGGATTTTAGATTTAAAATCTAAAAGGATATCACTCACACCATATTTACCAGCAAGCGCCCAGAAGACATCTTCGTACATGATGTCATCTTGTTTCCATGGTTTGAGGATTAAGTTGTAATGGATGATATTTGGCTCAGGAATCTTTTCGCCTAAAGGCATTTTGTTCCAGGACTCTGGTAAATATAAAACACGATCTTTACAAATGACGTTTAACAAGTCTTGGTCTTGAGCGACCTTAAATGAGACTTTTTTAACTAATTCAGTAACTTTCTTTTCAAAGTGGAATTCTCTCATCTTCTTGAGGTTCATGAGAAGAATACCAGCGTTGAAGTAATGTTCATGAGGAATATCTAAAGCTTTTTCGACGTAGGTGATGAATTCATCGAAGATTTGGACGGATCCATCTTTAACCGCGCCGACAAGGTTTTCACCTAAATGATATTCATAGAGCTTAGAAATATCGCCTTTAACAACGATATCGGAATCTAAATAGATAGCTTTGTTTATAAAAACAAAGGTGTTTGGTAAAATCAAACGGTAGTAAGTTGTTAAGGTGTAATAATCTCTAACATTTAATTTTTTGGAGAGCAACTCCATTTGAGCTTGGACATTAAAGAAGGATATTTGTAAGTTTTTACGTTTAACTCCTTGTTTTAGAATCTTCTTTGATGCCATGGACAATGAAGTGTGCAAAACATAGACATGATATTTGTAGTTTGGTGAGGCATTGTCAATCATGGATGACATTGCTACTTTAAGTAAGTTGATGTAGTTATCGTCTACAGCGTAAAAAATGTTTATCGTTTTCATACACAATAATTTTACCAGTCTTTTTTAAATAAAAAAAGAAAAAAGATTTTTGCTCTCTTTTTCCTTTCGCTTTTTTTGATACTTAATTATTTCTCTTTTTTCACCCAAAGAGATTCTTCGGGAAGGTCATGGATAACCGCGGGACATTGACCACCAACTTGGACATCATATATGATTTTGCCATCTTTTCCTTGTTTAATTTCATAGATCCAGCCGAACATTAATTCGCCATTTCTGCGAAAATAAACATGTTGTTTCATTGTAAATTTACTTTCAATGACTGGTTTAGGTTCTTTTTTCTTGAAAAAACACATATCTATTTCCCTTCCATAAAATGTTTTAATTTTTGAATTGCTTTCAAGACATTTTTTCTTGAAGTGGCAAGGTTGATTCTAAAATGATGCTCACCACTTTCTCCAAATTGAATCCCTGGGGACACCAGTAAGCCTTCTTCTTCGTTTAGTTTTTTTACGAATTCACGTGAATTAATATCATTTTGATATTCCACCCACATCATGTAGGTAGCGTCACCCCAATATACTTTTAAACGAGGTATTTCATTTACTTTTTCAAAGAAAACCTTCTTGTTTTCGTAAATATATTCATTAAGTTCTGCAAGCCATTTTTCACTTTCGTTTAACGCCGCTATATTAGCGGATACCGCAAAGAAATTAGGCTCGCCAATATCGTCTTCATAGAAGGCGTCTTGTAATAATTTTCTTTTTTCTTCATTTGGAATAACTGCGATTGCAGATTGAAGACCAGCAATATTAAAGGCTTTGGAATTGGATAAGCACACCATGTAATTATCGTTCACACTAACATTGGAATATGGGATGTATTTGGTGTTTGGTGAAGCTAATAAACCATGTATTTCATCTGATATGACAAACACACCATATTTATCGGCGAGTTTTGAGATTTTAAGTAGTTCTTCTTTAGAGAAGATTTTACCAATCGGATTATGTGGGTTACAAAGTAAAAGGATGGAACTTTCCTTTGAAGACAGTTTTTTCTCTAAATCAAGAAAATCGATTTGGTATTTACCATCATTAACTAAAAAGTTAGAGGGAAGGACTTTCTTATTGTTGTTTTCAATACAGTGATAAAAAGTATGGTAAATAGGCGCTAAAACAACGACATTATCGCCTTTATTACCGATGCGTTTTAAGGTCGCATCTATAGAAGCAACAACTCCGGATACATAGACCATTTCGTTTTTGGAAAATGTAGTTCCGTAGTGCTTTTTATAAAAATTAGCAAAGCTATTAAAGAATTCATCGGGAATCAATGAATAACCAATCGCTAGTATTTCGAGTTGCTTTTTAATCGCACTTTCAATCGCGGGCGCCACACGAAAATCCATATCTGCAACCCACATTGGGAGTTCAGAATCGAATTCGTCGTATTTCACACTATTGGTGTTTTTTCTATTCGCTATTTCATCAAAATTATATTTCATATTACTTAATGATGATTTCTGTGTTTTTGGGTTCAATGAATTTTTCATCCATGATAAGTTCTTTAACGCCTTTGACCATTATTCTTCCGGAAATCGGATTTTTAATTGAGTCCACCACAGAATTAATGGAGACATCGATATTTTTGCAAAATTCAAACGTCAAATCAGAGTTTTCTAATGTGCAGTTTTCCATGTATAGATCTTCAATGTAGCAAAGACCTTGATGGGACTCTATTTTGCAGTTAATAAAACGAATATTTTTCGTGTTCCAAGCTAAATATTCACCGATGATTGTCGTATCTTTGATAACGACATTCTTACAATTCCAGAATGAATCTTTGCTATTTAAGATGCAGTTTTCAACAAGAATATCCTCACAAGAATCAAAGGCATAATTGCCATCAATTTGGACGTTTTTTATATGAATATTATTACTAAAGTAAGCAAAATAATCACCCACAATATGGGAGTTTTCGATATTTATATCTTCACAACCCCATAGTGTTTCTTGTCCATGAGGAAAATCGGAATTCCTCACTTTGATATGCTTTCCTTTTCTGAAAGTCTTAGGAGCAATTATCTTAGTGTTTTTGACTTCGATGTTATCGATATACCAGATACCACTTCTTGCGGTTTCTTCAATTGTAGAGTTTTCTAATACAACATTTTTGCAATACCAAAGTGGATATTTCCACTGAAAAGTGACATTGCTGAGGTGAAGGTCCTTGCTTTCTTTTAAAGGTGATTCACCATCAAAAAAGACGCAATTCTCAATGGTTGCTTCTTGAGTACTAAAGAGGGCTCTTTCGCCCGTAAAAGACTGATTTTTTATTACTTTCATCGTTTTTATATAATAACACGAAACATTCTTGTTTGTCTTAAAAGAGTTTGAGGATAATTTGATCGAGCACCATCATGCCTTCAAAAGTGGCCACTAAATGATGGCTTTTAACCTCTAGCAATTTCTCTTTTTCTAGTTCACTAATAACGTCCTGCTTCTTTTTGTATAAATCGAAGCCAAATTTATCCTCAAATTGATTTAAATCAATTCCTTTGTTAGTTCTTAAATTGAGCATTATTTGATATTCAAGATTATCTTGGAAGGTTATTTTTTCTTCCTCTTTCTTAAATATACCTTTTAGGTATCCGTTAATGCTTTTTGTGTTTTCGTATCTCACGTTATTTAAATAACCAGAGGCACCTAAACCAATTCCATAGTATTGTTCGTTATTCCAATA
>JAILGI010000041.1 GCA_024696885.1 Bacilli bacterium | reverse complement strand
AGTTCTATAGAACCAAGATATTAACTAATCCGAATTACGTTAAACCAGATGAATATGGTGGCGAATCCTATGTACCAAGTGACATGTCTGATGTCGGACAAGCTTTAAAGTTTAGTGAGCATTATGGCTCTATTATCGCTTTCCACCCATCTATTTTGGTCATAGACCACAAACTTCATTGCAGGGTTATAAGCGATAATAGAGCCATAATGCTCACTAAACTTTAAAGCTTGTCCGACATCAGACATATCACTTGGTACATAGGATTCACCACCATATTCATCTGGTTTCACATAATTCGGATTAGTGAGTATCTTTGTTTTATAGAATTTAAGAGCACTATTCCAAATAAGGTTTAACTCAGAATCTTCTAGTGGTTCTTCACAGCATTATTAAATAAATTGGGTAACAAAAGATATTCCAGAACTAGAGGCTAGAATCAAAAGAGTGGAATATAACTTGGGTAGAATTGAAAAGGATGGTAGAAAGAGAACTGTTGAATATAAACAAGAGACTATAATCAATCCACCAGTGGAACAAACCGAAGCAAAAGAAGGTATCAATGAAAACCCTCCAAAAGAAACACCTAAAAATGTTACTATTCCAAAAGTTGAAACGCCAAAGAAACAAACACCTATAGAAAAGGGACAAAAATTTAGAATCGTTAAAGACTTTACTGATTATGGATTGCAGTTTAAAAAGGGTATGGTTGGAACATTAGAATCAGAACCAGATAAAGAAGGTCTAGTTAGTGTTCATATGACAGACAAAATTAAAGGGTTCTTTAAACTCCCATTAGATTGTATTGAAATCATTTGACAATAAAACAATCACTCTAAAAGAAAGAATAATCACGCAGAAACTTCATTACAAAGTTGTATTAATTAAACAGAAAAAACACTGCTAAATCTCCATTATTTTGAAGAAAAGACAGTGTTTTCGTTTGTTTTATTTCGCGATTAATTTCAAAAACTTAGTGTCGTTCATTTGCTCATTTGTTAGATAATTGCCATCTTTGAATAGAGCATAAGTAGTAATTGGTGTTGGAGCGTTTCTTGCTTCTTCTTTACTAGCGATATGAATGGCTTTAAATGGAATGTTGTGCTCTTTCGCACACGCTTCCACGATTGGGACATATTTACCATTAAACGGACATTGAGATGTGTAGAACAAAACATATCCTTTATCATCAACATGAGGATGTTTGGCGCATTCTTTAAATACTGGTTTGGCTGCATTCTTATTAAATGGTAAGTACCATAACTGGATTCCGTTATCTGCTTCATCACTAACAATAAAGCCTTTATGTGCTAAGAATTTAGGATCAGCGAGGAAAGGTAATTTTTTCTTACTGGAAAGAATACATAATCCAACCTTGCCTTTAGCTTTGCTATCTTTGATACATGCTTCTAACAAATCGTTAGAATACCCATGTCCTTTAAAAGAACCAGACACCCATAAACAATCGATATACATATATCCTTCCGCTTCAATTGGGTTCCATGCATTTTCCGCTGGAATGTATTCGATAAAACACTTGCCTCTTTCAACGCTTTTTAAGAACACTAAACCATCATCAAACCTATCTTTAAGCCAGGCTTTCTTTGATGATACTTGAATATCGTTATTATTAGAAATAGCACAGCAAATATGTTCTTTTTCTAAATTATCTTTATTGACAATAATGTATTCCATAATCCTGTAACCTTAGGTATTAATGATGGTGATGACAATCGCATTCATGTGAATAATTAGGATCATATTCTAATCTATCTTCCAAAAATGCTTTTGCGACTTCTTCAGCATTACCCATTAAGCCAGGAATAGTTCTAATACCAGCTTGTTTTAATAATTCAACGGCATGGCCACCCATTCCACCAGCAAGAAGAACTTCAACTCCTAAAGATTTAAGGAATGGCACTAATTCATGATGGGAATAGCTTCCAGCTGAGACAACTTCAAATTTGTCATCTTTCACTAATAAGAAATTTCTAGTTTGTCCGAAGTGTTGAAATACTTCTTTTGTCTCTATATCGTATGTAACCGCAATAATCATCTTTCAATAACCTTTCTGAATCTAAACATACCATCTAACTCTTCTGGCATGTTGATGTCTTTATTAAATTCATTATAAAACTCCACGATATGGAATCCTAATTTATTAACATAAAAATGAATGTTTCTTTTTTCAAAGTAAGGCGTGACAGTCTCCCATACTTTAACTTCAGGATGAAGTCTTTCCACTTCTTTCCAAGCGGCTTGCCCAATGCCCTTTGATTCACAAGAAGGAATAACAAAGAAGATTTCTAATTCTCCTTTATCACCATCGATATTCAAGATAATTCCACCTACTTTGTTTTCATCAGCGATGATTCGATAAGCAATAGATCCTTCTTGATGAATAGAATTGACTATTGTTTCTCTAGAGATGATTTGTCCTTCTTCTTCGTGCTGCTCTTCTAATTCTTGTTTGTTAAAGTATTGTTCCGCGCCAAAATTAAAAGCAGCCTGATTATCTTTAATAAATTGTTCTTCATCTGACTGCTTTAAGATTTCTAATCTTACATCCATGACAGTTCCTCCTTGGGCGATAAGAAAAGCCCATATTTCTACGAGCTCACTCGACATCTTATCTAACAGGCGGCCGACATTAAGTCTCCCCTCCACTACGGTGGACTGTCCTCTGATGTGCTTTTATTATAAATGTTTCTTTGAGAATCCTTCAATCTTCTCGAATGGAATTTAATTATTAATAACTAGTATTCTTTTATCATAACGTCAAAGAAGACCCCCTTTAGTGTCATCTTTCTTTGACTATAAATATGACGCTGGTTGGATGACGCCTATTTTTAAAGCATCAATAATTTCCGATGAATAAAACCCACTTTTGTTGTTATATCGCTCGGAAATGACTGTTTTGTTTATGATTATTCAAAGCGACAGCCAAATACAAATTGATATTCAAGACATCTTTATGTGGCATAGGTTTGTCGAATATAATCGACAACAACAATAAGACATGTTGAGTGACAAACAAAAAGTGTCCATCAAGGACACCTTTGTAATGATTGATTTAATGCGAACTATTCTGCTGGTTTGATATCTTCATCATCTGGTTGGATATCTTCAACAGGTTGTTCTTCAGCGGGTTTAATTTCTTCTTCCGCTGGCTTAATTTCTTCTTGCTCTTGTGGTTGTTCTTCCACTGGTTGAGCTTCCACTACTTCTTGTGGTTGTTCTTTTGGTTGTTGTGGTTTACCATTTTTCTTATTTTGAATCTTTAGATCAACGATATAAGCTTTACATCTTTCCACT
>JAILGI010000091.1 GCA_024696885.1 Bacilli bacterium | reverse complement strand
GTATAGGAATACATCGGGATATGGTTTTCCACGTTTCACGTCTTTTGCAGAAATGACACCTTCTACATAAGGCATAAGTTTAGTTTGTAATAATATATTATTAGCCTTTTCCACTTTGTTCGCGGTGACGATAAATATATGTTTTCCCGCTTCTTTTAGTGTTTTTAAGAATTTTATAGCGTCTTTTTTCACAATGATCTCATGGTTAGAGAAATACTCTTTCATAAGGGCGATACGCATTTCTTTTACCTGGTCATAATCTAATAAGCCATGACTATATTCTTTAATCTTAATCGCCCCTAAGTAGGCATCTAAAGAACGGAAAGTTAATTCCTCTTCATCGCTTAGTTCATAGCCATAGTATTTACTCGCTTCTTTCCAAAAGCGTTGATATAAAGGTTCGGTATCAATTAAAGTTCCATCTAAATCAAAAAAGAGATAATCGGTATTCGCGATTCTCTCTTTTAACTTTTTTAGAGTGATAAGTTTATCCTTCATAGACCTTATAGAATAGAGCAATGAAAACAATAGCGCCGATTATGAATAGAGCACCTACAATTAAGAAGGTAAGAACGATTGAACCATTCTTTCTTGTTTCATGGCCTTCTAAATATTCAGCGTATGTAATGTCTTTTTTAATAATGAAAGGTAATAACATTCTTCCGACATGTCTTAAAGCGTAACCTAAGCCACGGAAAGCGCCTTTAGCGGCCACGACAAATAAAAGGGCAAGGAAGATAAAGAACATGCCAGGAATGGTGAATGCATCCGCTAAATAACGGTAATAATTAGCTTGGCTAAGTTCATCAGTAAAGAAATTACGCAAATAAAGTGTGAGGAAGAATAGACCAACACCTACAGCTATGCAAACAGCGTAGCGTATAATAAAAGGCCAGATTCTTTTGCGCTCTTTAAAAGGAACTTCTTGAATCTGAGACTCTTTTACTTGTTTATTTTCTTCTTTTGGGGTTTCTTTACTATTTTCCACCATTAAGTTCCTCTTTATAACGAGCTTCTTCTTCATCATTACAGAAGACAAAATGATTTGGAGCGATTTCTCTTAAGGATGGTTTATTCACGGAATAATCATGTTCCGCGATTGGGTTATAGACGATTCTCTTTCTCTTCTTTTCATATTTTGGATCAGGAAGAGGAATCGCAGATAACAAACTCTTTGTGTATGGGTGCATTGGGTGAGCGAAGATTTCGTCAGAACTGGCTAATTCAACGAGGTCACCATAATACATAACACCGATACGATCAGAGAAGTATTTAACGACTGATAAGTCGTGAGCAACGAACATAACGGTTAAACCTAATGTTTTTCTTAATTCGTTAATTAAGTTAATAACTTGAGCTTGAATGGAAACGTCTAATGCGGAAACTGGTTCGTCAGCGATAATCATTTCTGGTTGCATGACGACACTTCTTGCAATACCAATTCTTTGACGTTGACCACCAGAGAATTCGTGTGGATAACGGGTAGCGTGTTCTCTCACTAATCCCACCATTTCGAGAACTTCATAGACTTTTTCTTGTCTAAGAGCTTTGTCTTTGACACCATGGATGATTAATCCTTCTTCAATAATTTCTTGAACGGTCATACGAGGATTCAAGGAACCGATTGGATCTTGGAAAATCATTTGAATTTGTGTCACTAAGCGTGTTTTCTTCGCTAAATGGAGTTCTTTTCTATATTCTTTCTTTAAAGATTGATATTTTTCATTATCGGATTTAGCTGCTTCTAATAATGGAAGATATTTTTCTTTAAGTTCTTTTTGACGACGTAAAGAGTAATCTTTATCACAATATTTTTGATCGTGATTCGCTAAAGCGATTTGTTTTTTATTCTCTTTTAAGGTATCAATCTTCTTTTTAGCGATAGCTTTAACATCTAATTCATATGGAAGAGGAAGATATGCTTCTTTATCTCCAATGAATTTGTCTAATTTTTCTAAAGCTTCAGGGCTTAAAGATTGTAAATAAGATGAGCAATACACTTTAAAGCCATCATTTTTATGTTCTTCTAAATTGTCTTTATGAACTTTGGTAATGTTTCTAGGAACAAGGACAAAAACATCTCTTTCGTCTCTACTTAAACCCATAAAGACTCTTCCAGCGACATCTTCTTCAGGAAGTGTTTTATAAATCATTTCCTTAATGGTGTATGTTTGATGGCCTAATTTAACATCGTGGGTAATTTCTTTAGATTCAAATTGATTAAAGTATGCTTTATCGAGGAAGTTCTTTCTATTAGAGACAAAATCTTCGATTTGGTCCACTAAAGGCATAGCGTTAGCAACTTTAGTTAAGTCTTCCGCTACTTTTGCCGCCTCTTTAATGGCTAATTTATATGATCTAGTACCAGCGGAAATACGTTGGCCTTTGAAATAAACGTTACCGGAAGTAATGTTATAAAGTTTGATAATACTTCTACCGGTTGTGGTTTTACCACAGCCAGATTCACCGACTAAACCAAAAACTTCACCCGGATAGATATCGAAGGAAACATTATGAACCGCTTTTAATTCACGGCCAATGCCCATTCTGAAATACTGACAAAGGTGTTCAACTCTTAATAATGGTTCGACTTTTTTATTATTTTCCATTACTATTTGCCTCCTTTGCTTGCATTCTTTCGATACGTTCTTTGATGATCTTTGGAATTTCTACCTTAGGAGCGCTTGGATGGAGTAACCATGTCGCAGCATAGTGAGTATCACTAATCTTAAACATTGGTGGTTGCTCTTCAAAATCGATTTGCATAGCGTATTTATTACGGGCCGCAAAAGCATCACCTTTAGGTGGATAAATCATATTTGGTGGGGTGCCTGGAATAGCTTCGAGTTTTTCTTTGGTGTCTAAATCAGGCATAGAAGATAATAAGGCCCAAGTATATGGATGTCTTGGATCATAGAAGATATCTTCACTAGTGCCGTATTCGACAATCTTACCAGCATACATAACAGCGATTTCATCCGCCATATTGGCGACGACACCTAAGTCATGTGTAATGAAGATGATGGATAATTGTCTTTCGGCTTTAATTTTATTAATTAATTCGAGAATTTGCGATTGAATGGTCACGTCTAAAGCGGTGGTTGGTTCATCACAAATTAAGATTTCTGGGTTAGCAGATAAAGCAATCGCGATAACGATTCTTTGTCTCATACCACCGGAGAATTCAAATGGATATTGTTTGAATCTTAAACGTGGTTCAGGAATACCGACTTCTTCCATTAACTTAAGGGCGATTTCTTTTGCTTCGCCTTTACTTAATTTATAGACGACATCACTAGCTTGTTGTTTGAATGCATCAATTAATTCAATACATAAAGCGTGGAAGTCTGTCTTTTCCGCTTGCAAGATGAATTCTTGATAATTAGCTAATAAGCGTTTAATTAAGGAAAGAATGTCATTACGGATATCTTCCGTATCGATATTCTTGTATGGAACGACTTTCCAGTCGATCTTTTTACCTTTAGCGATTAAAGCATCGCGTTTAGCACTTTGTCTATTGAATCTCGCTAAGTCTTTTTCGTTATCTTTGAAAGCAGCGAAATATTTCTTCACAAATCCTTTAAGGGATTCTGGGAAGATTAAAGCGACTGTATCAGGAGTAACTTTTAATTTATCAGTTGAAGGTGCGATAACCGCTTTCGCTTTCGAAATGATTTCGTTTGCAGCGGTTTTATCAA
The DNA here is from genome assembly GCA_024696885.1 of Bacilli bacterium. Taxonomy (GTDB): domain Bacteria; phylum Bacillota_I; class Bacilli_A; order RFN20; family CAG-826; genus CAJOLV01. The sequence continues at coordinate 12,369 of JAILGI010000091.1, read as the reverse complement.
TATCTTTTTGTGAGAAGAATTGTCCTAACTCTTGTAAATATTCCACTGCGGCTTTCTTGCCTTCAAGAGCTTTATTGAATGAATATTTAATACCTTCGGTCGCATATTCAATGAACTCATTCATAAAATGTTCATTTAAATAGCCGAGGGTCTTTTCGTTTGCTTCTTCAAGAGGCAATAAATCTAATCTTTCGTTTAGATTATGCAATTTGTAATAACCATAACGGAAGAAGTTAGGTCTTTGTTGTTCAGATAATTGTGTTAACAAACCTTGAAGTTCACTGACTAAGGCAACGACATTTTCAGGAACCACTGTCGTCTTTTCAGATGCGACGTATTCAACGTTTCTAGAAGCTTCTAATATTTTATTAGATAATTCTAATAATTGTACTTTCTTTTCTTCGTGAACAAAATATGGGTCATTGATATCTAAGATATCTTTTGACATCTTCTTTAAAAGAGCAGGGACATTTTGTTTTCTTCTTCTTTCAGCGAGGAATAAGAAATCTTTTGTATCGGTTAATAAATCATCGTTAAGTCTCACTGAACGGTTATATGAGTTTTCTAATTTAATACCTTCAATGTTGAAGGAATCGAATTCCTTACACATTTTGGTGGCCAATTCTTTTTTATCTTCACCTTTTTCAGCGTACGCAGCGATGATATTTTCACGTAAAACTTTTAAGTGATTATTAAATGCTTTTTTACTTCTCTTTCTCTTTTCTTTATTTTTGAGAATCATAGATTCGGTAATTTGATCACCAATTTTGACAATTGGGTTCAAAGAGGAAAGAGGATCTTGGAAGATCATGGCGATTTTATCACCACGGATATCATACATTTCATTTTCTGTTAATTTGACGATATCTTTACCATCATAAAGGACTTCGCCACCTTCAATAATAGCGTTAGGGGCGGAAATACCTAAGATAACTTTGGATGTAACAGATTTTCCGGAACCAGATTCACCCACGATAGCGAGTGTTTTACCTTTTTTAAGGCTAAATGAAATATCTCTAACAGCTTTGACTGTTCCGTTATTGGTTCTGAATGAGACTTTGAGTCTTCTGACTTCTAAAACATTATTTTCCATTATTCATCCGCTCCTCTCAATGTTGGGTTAAACGCATCACGTAAACCATTACCAAATAAGTTAAAGCAAATCATTAATAAAGAAATAACGATAGCTGGGAAAATCATTAAATGTGGATAGGTTTGCCATAAGCCAGAAGCTTCAGATAACAATGTACCTAAAGAAGTTGATGTCTTTGTACCTAATTGAATGATGCCTAAATAAGACAACATAGATTCAGAGAAGATAACTCCTGGAATGACTAAGACTGATGAAGTAATGATGGTACCTAAGGTATTTGGGAAAATGTGTTTCCACATAATACGTGCGTCTCTCGCACCTAATGTACGAGCGGCAAGGACATATTCATTATTCTTAAAGCGGTAGAATTGAGAACGTACTCTGGAGGCGGTTCCAATCCATCCGGTTAAGATAAAGGCGAAGATTAACGATGGGAAAGCACCAACTTTATCGGAGAAGTGAAGTTGGAACAAGGTCGCCACGACGACGAATGGAACTTCGACTAAAATGTCGGTAATTCTTTCCATGATCAAGTCTGTTGCACCACCATAATAGCCTTCGATAGCGCCATATATTGCACCGATGATGAAGTTAATGACAGAAACAAGAACCGCTAAAGCGAAGCTTAAACGCATACCTGTTGCCATACGATAGGCTAAATCATAACCTTGTGAATCGGTACCGAAGATATAATTTGGTTCGACACCATATAAATATTGATAATAGTTGTAGTAAAGGACTCTTACTTTGTAAGATGCGGTTTCAGTTGTTCCACCACCAACACGAATAAAGAATTGAACTTTGCCATCTTTTCTTAAATAGATGTCGTTATATTCAATGTTGTTATCAGTCTTTAATCTTTGGACTGCGCCTGTACTAGTCAATGGAGCACCTTTAGAATTTCTATCACTGCTCGCTCTATACCAATAGTTAGGAGCAATCTTTTCATCACCACAATCAAAATAATCAGGGTGAGTGGTATCAATCATTGGATATAAAACTTGAATACCAGTTTCATTTTGCCAATTGAGTAATTTAGTATATTGAGCGTTGTTGAGTTCATAATATTGGAAACCAACGCCTAAATATGTGTCGATATTAGCTTTGTAATAATAGCTGACATTAGCGCCCATACGACTTTCATATCCACTACCTTGTTTGATGATTGGTTGATAGGCACTGTTCTTGCCTTCTTCGAATGTCGCATGATGTTCAGTATTTGTGGCTTCATCATAACGATATTCGGCAGCGACACCGATACCATAGTTCTTTAAAAGAATTAAATCGTTATATTCTTTATTTTCAGAACCATTGATGCCGATGTTATAGCCCCAGGTTGTTCTTGGACCCATCTTTGAGTATTCAGAAACGCGCACATTCTTGGCCACATAACTGGAGGTTAATGGGACTAATAAGGCAAATAAAACTAAGAAAAGAATAATAACACCAGCAACGACTGATCCTCTATTCTTTCTAAAGCGGCGCATCGCATCTTTAAAATAACCAATAGGTTTGGTTTCAAACTTCTCATCATGTAATTTAGCGTCTGTGTTAACAAAGGCAAATTTTTCTGATGGAATTTCTTGAAGTTTCTTTTCTTTCTCTTCCATAACTTACCTTTCTCCCACTCTGATGCGCGGATCGATAAATCCGTAGCTGATATCAACGATAATACCGGCAGCTAAACCGATGAATGTATAGAAAATTGTTTCCATCATGAAGACGTCAAAGTCACGTTGTTGGATGGAATACAAATATAATTGTCCAACACCAGGAATAGAGAAGATTTGTTCAATAATCATTGAACCACCTAAGATGGATAAGAAGTCACCAATTAACATTGGTAAGACTGGTACCATCGCGTTACGCAAGGCGTGACGATAAGTGGCTTGTCTTCTTGATAAACCTTTAGTTCTTGCTAAAAGCATATAATCAGATGTTAATGTTTCAGTTAATTCTGCTCTCACGAATCTTGTTAAGCCAGCGATTTCACCGAAGGATAACGCTAGAATTGGTGTAATCATGGAGGTGAACATTTTGAAGGTAAAATAGGAACCTCCACCATCTTCAAGAGAGTAAAGAACTTGTGGCAATAATTGCCATTTGTAATATAAGAAATATTGCATTAAGAATGCATAAATATAACTTGGAATAGAAACGAATAACATAACTAAAATCGAGATAATTTGATCTTGCCATTTATTCTTTCTAATCGCGGCGTAAACGCCTAATAAAATACCGATTGGGATAGAGAAAAGTAATGAATAAACGTTAACTAAAACTGTTGGCGCTAAACGGCTTAATAATAGGTTTGAGGCTGGTTCGAGAACTTTAAGTTTCCAAGAAGTGCCGAAATCCCATCTTGTAATGATATTTTTTAAATAAATACCATATTGTACCAAAATAGGCTTATTATAGCCAAGCGCTTCCCAACGTCTTTGAATGGTTTCTTGTTGTTGAGCAGAAGCTCCTTCAGGCATTGACATTGGTAGTAATCTGACCAATATGAAACACATTGTCATGATGATGAACAATGTCATGAACATCAATCCAATACGTTTTAATATGTAAATTACTTTTGCTTTATCCATAATTTTTCTATATCTCAATAAATAATAATGCAAGAGGGCATTATTCATACCCTCTTGCGGAATTATAACACAATGAATTAAATATTGATACAAATATTATTTGTAGTTCAATGTACCACCGTTCTTCTTAACGAATTGGTTCCAAGCATAATCATCGTAATCATAGATCATTAATCTGAATCCACCAAAGCCATAGGCGATGTTGTAGTCTTCAGTATAGTAATGTTGTTGATATCCGAGTAAGAATGTGACTGTGGAGCCCGCTAATGGGATACGATAGTATAATTCTAAGAATGCTTTTTCAAGTTGAGCAGTGATTTCAAGTTTGATTTCGTTGCTCGCGCTTGCGAATGGACCATTACCAATCATGGAGTTGGACCATGCTTGATATGACATGGTGTAATTTTCGCCATCAATTGTTAATGTTAATGTTTCTTTGCTTGGGTCCCAGCAATTACCTTCATGTAATGGAGGTTGATATTCTGGATCCATATAGACACGGAAGCCTCTGAATGGGTATAAGATAGCTCCACCCCAAGCGCCGTAACCGATGGCGTAGACGCCTCTATCACCAACATCACCATATCTGTCTGTTAAGTTACCGACAGGTGTGAGAGTGATTTTACCAAAGCCTGTGTTCTTCATAGCTTCTGTTAAGTAGCCATTGAGAGCTTCGACTTGTGTTTGGTCTGTTGTTTCAAGTTCGCCTTTCTTCCAAGCGACTTTGAATTTGATTTCGTCACCAGCATGGTATAAACCAGCATCGACTAATTCTTGGCAAGCTTCTGCAAAGAGTGCTCTTGCTTCTTCAAGGTTGTAACCTGTAATGGAATCATATGCTTCTTTTAATGTGGCATATTGCTTTCCTTCACCATATTCAACACCATAGAGTTCAACGATAGCTTTCATAGCTGGTTCGGAAGCTCTGTATTGAGATGATGGATCTTCATAGAAATCATAATAATAAAGGTTATTCATGATTGAGTATGCAGGTTTGTAACCTTCAGTGGTCTTAACCCAGTCAGCTCTATTGAAAGCTAAGGACATAGCTTTACGGAATTTAGCGTTGGATAAGACAACACCGTTTGTGTTTGTGCCAGCGGCATCCATTTTTTGGAGGTCTTCTAAGTTTGTATCGAAGAAGAGACTCATTGTATAGGATTCGTCTTCTTTATAAAGTTGTGAGCTGGCTGCGTATTCGACGGATTCGGCAGGTGTTGGAGCATAATCATTTAATTTACCTCTTAAGAAGGCTAATTTTGCTGCATCATCTTTTAAAACGTCGATAACGATATCAGTTGTTTGATATTGTTGACGATATTCACCATCAACTTTGAAATGTGTTTTGGAAACTAAACGACCATCATCGTTCTTTTCCCATCTCCACCATTTTTCGTTTTGTGTGAATTTCGCTTGTTTACCATCTTGATAGGAAACCATTTTGTATGGACCATAAGAGATGGTTGTTTCGGCAGATGTATTATATTTGGATAATAATAAACCTGTGCTTTCATCTTCGTAAGATAAATCTTGGTAGAGTTCTGGATGGACTAACCATGTGCTTGTACAGCTTGTATAGAAGTAAGCTTTATCTTCTGGGACTGCTAAGACATAACGGAGTGTGTAATCATCAACTTTGTATAAACCAACTTTGCTGAAGTCAAATTCTGGGAATATTGCATCGAAATACAAATAATTGATTAAGTAAGATTCATCTTCACCCCAGCCAGCACTTGCCACTAAGAATGCGCCGAATTCGGCAGCGGTTTCTTCTGTTAATTGAATGAAACCATTGTCATCAGCTTTTGCGACTAAGGCATTCCATTTGTCCATGTCAAATATTTGAGCGCCATAGCCATCGACATAGTAACTTAAGGATTGACCGCCTAAATAGGCTAATGGGGATGTTAATGCGATGTAAACAAATCCGTCATCGGATGTGTATTTGCCACTAACGATATTGAAGTTATCAAGAGAAGCTTCTTCACCGAATGTGCCAACAACATCGAGTTGAGCGAGTTTGCCTTGGTAGTAATAATCCATACCACCAACAACCGCTGATTCACCAGACCAGTATAAGTTTGCTCTATTATTCTCTCTGGCTGGATCTAATAAGATTTTGAATGATTCAATGTAATCATCCGCTTTAATTTCGGTACCACCGTAGACTTTGGTCTTGCCGTTGAGGGCTTTGACTTTCTTTTCTTCCCATGTAGCACCTTTGTTTAATTTAATTTCGTAAACATAACCGCTATCGGCAACGTCTTCATCTGTGTAACCTTTTGCATCGACTAATTCTTGAGAAATAATGCCATATTTGACGAGGTCTGCAATATTACTAACGTCTTCGATAGATTCGGCTAATTCATATGTCCATTGCCATTTACCTGTGGAGGTGTCATCAGCTTCCATGCTAACAAAACCTTCTTGGAGATAGCTTAATAAACTTTGGTCAGCATTTGTTTCCCAAGTATTTGGGTCCCATTTGGTACCAAGAGCGGACGCATATGTACGATAGGTGTACTTTCCTTTAGTTGAACCTGAGCCACCGCAAGCTGACAATACGAGACCGGATGAAACAAGTGCTAAAGCAAGTAATTTTTTACTATTCTTCATAGTTCTCTCCTTTCCAATTTGGATAAACTTTTCTTTCAAGCATTAGAGCAGACTGCCTAATAAAAAAGTTGTTTCTAATTATAAAGAGAAAAAAATCGATGTCAAGAAAAATGTTAATTCCGTATTATTTGGCTAAAAATACTGCGTTAACTCAAAATCATACAAAAATAGTAACTATTGTTAAAGACAAAATAGTGTTATCATTAGGCATAATCTTAATTCTTTTTTAGTCAATTTACCTGTCTTTGACGTGTTTTCTTATACGCGCGTGTTTATATTAAAAGATTAGCAAAATTGTTGCTTTTAAATGTTAATTTATTAGAATATCTAACGAGGATACTTTTATGGAAGAAATCAACAACTTTATCAAAACGATCATGGAAAAAGACCTCGAAGAAGGTCGTGTTAAAGAAATCATTACGCGTTTCCCACCTGAACCAAACGCTTATTTACATATTGGTCATGCAAGAGCCATTGTTAATGACTTTGAATTAGCGAAAGCTTTCGGCGGTTACACCAATTTGAGATTTGATGATACAAATCCTGTCAACGAAGGTGCGGAATATGTGGACGCAATTATTGAAGATTTAAAGTGGTTAGGGTACACACCTAAAAACATTTATTTTGGTTCTGATTATTTTGAAAAGACATATGAAAAAGCCATTCTTTTAATTAAAAAAGGATTAGCATACGTTGATGATTTATCCCCTGAAGAAATGACACAATATCGTGGCACTTTAACCGAACCCGGTAAAGATTCTCCTTGGAGAAATAGAAGTATCGAAGAAAACTTGAAATTATTTGAAGAGATGCGTGCAGGAAAATATGCGAACGGAGAAAAGACATTGAGAGCAAAGATCGATATGTCATCTCCAAATATCAATATGCGTGACCCAGTCATGTATCGTATTCTCCACGTCGAACACCACCGTCAAGGCAATAAATGGTGCATTTATCCAATGTATGACTTTGCCCATCCATTACAAGATGCATTTGAAGGCGTAACACATTCCCTTTGTTCATTAGAATATGATAACCATCGTGTTTTATATGATTGGTTTATTGAAAAATGTGAAATGGAACACGTTCCACATCAATACGAATGGGGAAGACTTAATATCACTAACACAGTGATGAGTAAGAGATATCTCCGTCAATTAGTGGAGGGTGGTTATGTCACAGGATATGATGATCCACGCATGCCAACCTTAGTGGGATTAAAACGTAAAGGTTTCACTGCTGAAGCGATTAAAAACTTCATTATTTACACCGGCTTATCCCGTATTAACTCCACGACCGATGCCTCTAACTTAGATTACTTCTTAATGGAAGAACAAAAGTTAAAAGCCACTCGTCCGATGGCGGTTCTTCACCCCTTAAAAGTGGTTATTGATAATTATCCAGAAGATAAGATTGAATATTTAGAAGCCTCAAATAATATGGAAAACGAGGAATTAGGAACTCGTCAGATTGCCTTTGGCAAATATCTCTATATTGAACAAGAAGACTTCGTTGAAGAAAAACCAAACCGTAAATGGAAGAGATTATCAATAGGTGATGAAGTTAGATTAATGCATGCCTACTTCATCAAAGCGGAATCAGTCGTTAAAGACGCGAAAGGAAATGTAATCGAGGTACATTGTACTTATGACCCATTAACCAAATCAGGAAGCGGATTTAACGAAAGAAAGCCTAATGGAACAATTCACTTTGTAGAGGCTTCAACAGCGTTAAAAGCGACATTCAACCTCTATGAACCATTGGTGTTTGATGAAACAGAAGAAACCAAAGGCTTATCCTTCCTTGAAAGACTTAATCCTCATTCATGGGAAAAGGTCGAAGGTTATGTGGAATCTTCATTAAAAGGCACAAAACCTTTGGATAGATTCCAATTTATTAGAACTGGTTACTTCTGCACGGATAAGGAATCAAATAAAGATTGCTTAGTGTTCAATAGAACTTGTTCATTAAAATCATCATTTGCAAAATAAGTAAAATAAAACCTCCAGCATTTAATTAGTTACTTGGAGTTTGAAGGCTGGAGGTTTTTTAATGGAAACTATTCAGGAACCTTTAAAGCTTCCACCATATCAATCTTTCTGTTCTTCCTAGCAACAAGCCAAGAAACAAAGAGAGATACACCAAACATTAGCACTACTGGAATCAAAAATGTCATCCAACCAAAGATGAGCATCATCTCATATTCAGCCGCTAACGCTTTCATTAATATATAGGTAATTCCTATACCAGCAGGGAAACCCAAAATAAAGCCCACTACTGTTAACCACATATTTTGTGTGATTAATAGTTTACCTATCTTCTTATCTTTAAATCCCACTACTTTGAGAGTGGATAATTCTCTGTATCTTTCAAAATATGACATTGTTCCTAAGTTATATAAAACAACAATACCTAAGATGATTGATAAAACGATTAGAGCACCAATCATCGTATACATAACTTCCATAAAGCTATCGAAAGATTTAATGATGTCATTTCTGCTCTTGATAGTGCTTATGAAATCACTATGAGCAGAGATGTCATCTTTTTTGGTATTAGTAAATACTTGATTAATCTTATATTCAATACCCTTTTCATCAGCGTATTTCTTACTCATCACTACACCTTTAGTGAGTGTTCTTAATTGGCCTGTTAATTTCATAGTATATGTTGTATCACTACCGAAAATGGAAACAGTGAATGTATCACCAATCTTTAAGTGATTAGATTCCATTAATCTTTGGCCAACATAAACACCATCATCTTTTAAATTTACATAGTTCATGTTGGTGTCGAGGAATCTCACATAATCATGATTGATATCATAGATATCCATGGCAATCGCTTCTTCATTTAAAGAGACATTTGTGGAAGCACTATAATCAGCATTGTAATAAGTAGCTATTTCGAGAGCTTTTTCATTGGTGGTGTCCTCTTTTAAAGAAATCTGACTTTCATAGTTCATTGAACCGTAGTAGAACTTGTTCACAAAACCCACCATGGAATCCATCATCAAGAAAGAAGCAATGAGAAGAACGGTACATCCGAAAACGCCAAATAAAGTCATGCCGCTTCTAGCTTTATGTCTAAACAAATCTCTAAGATTCCATTTGGTAGCGAATTTCAATCTTCTCCAGCCTTTAGAATCCTCAATTTTTAATCTCTTCATCGCTTTTGGAGTAAATGGTTTAAGAGCATCTGCAGCGGTGCCTTTAAGCATATTCTTCGCGGAGATATAAGAAATTAAAGTCATAAAACCGACAATTCCTAAAACGACAAGGAATGTCCACCAGGGCATATGAATAGCCCAGGATGGCAAATCAAAATAGGTACCCATTGATCCACCTGGATTAAAGATGAACCAGGCAATGAAATAACCAAAGCCAATACCTAATACACTACCCACTACACCAATAAATAATCCAAATAAAGTGTAATGTTTAACGATTCTTGAATCTCTAAATCCTAAGGCTTTTAAGGTGCCAATTTGTGTCTTTTCATTGATTGTTAGCCTTTGCATGGTTGTGGCCATGATTAAGACTGCAATACCTAAGAATACGACAGGAAGGATGGACGCCATTGTCTTTCCTTCACTAGCTTCGCCTTGAGCTTCAGAATAAGAAGGTATTTCGTTTTTTGTCAAAATAAGGTTGGTTTTACCTAGTTTTTCATTTGCGGCTTCCGAAAATTCCTTCTTTGAAAGGTTACTAATCGCGTGTATTTCTGGATATAATTCAAAACCACCTAAAGCTTGCTTATACATTTCAGGAGAAATATAAACGAAACCATATGTCTTATAGTCGGGCATCATTTGGTTTTCTCCAGGAGTGCAAATTAAGTATTCGCTAGATTTAATTAAACCTTTGATTTTACCGGTTAAAGAGATAGCACCATATTTAAGAGTCATTTCATCATCGATATGATAATCATTTGCTTTAGCGTATAAATCGCTCATCCAAATGGTATTTAATGCACTAGCGTTATATTCTTCACCTTTGGTGACTATGAAACTTGATACATCAAAATTTGTGGTCACAGTCACTGCGATGACATCATTTTCTTTTGTTTCATTTGTTTTAACAGAGACATAACGGGATACTTTATTCACACCTTGAATAGAAGCAATTTTATTCATGTCTTCTTCTGAATACCCAGTTTCAGACACTAAACGATAATCCGCAAAACCAGTAGAGGCATAAAATTCATGGGTGTCAACTTCTATTGATTTCCATTCGCCTTGAAAGCCAACAAAAACACCAACGCCCAATAAAACCATCAAAATCATGGAAATGAATTGGGCTTTATAATGCCATATCGTCCTTAATAATTTTTTAAATAGCATATTACCAATCCACCTCATCCACACTTAATGGCTTATCTTGTTTGATAACTTCTCTAATATGACCGGATTTCACTCTGATGATGGTGTCCGCCATCTTGGCGATATTTTGGTTATGGGTAACGATAATGATTGTTTTATGATAGTTCCTTGCCATATTTAAAAGAACTTTAAGCACCATCGCGCCAGTTTCACTATCTAATGCGCCTGTTGGTTCATCACATAATAGAATTTTTGGATTCTTAGCTAAGGCTCTAGCAATAGAAACTCTTTGTTGTTCACCACCGCTTAATTCAGACGGGAATTTATCTTTGTGATCTTCTAGTCCCACTTCATTAAGCATTTCATTGACAGATAATGGGTCTTTAACAATTTCTTTCACTAATGAAACATTTTCAAAGACGGTTAATGTGGGGATTAAGTTATAGGATTGAAAAACAAATCCCACAGTGGAAGCGCGATAATCCGCGAGAGAGTTGTTATCTAATTTGGAAATATCTTTCCCTTCCACTAATATTTCACCATTTGTTGGGGAATCTAAACCACCTAATAAGTTAAGTAATGTTGATTTACCAGCACCACTAGGACCTAAGATGACAATAAATTTTCCTTCTTCTATATCTAAATCAATATTGTCTAATGCTTTTTGTTCGTGATCGCCTACTTGATAAATACGACTCACTTTTTTGAATTCTATTAAACCCATAAGATTTATCCTTTCTAAATATTATTACAGAGTAATAAATGAATTGAGTTAGTTATAACTAACTAATCTCAATAGAGCATTATATCATTTAAATATAATTAGTGTTAACAAAATGATAAAAAAGGCAGAAAAGATGTGGTTTTTAGTTTCACATGGTTTTCTTTAATATATAGTTGTTTATTACTAAAACTATTTTGATAGTTTATTATAAGCTCGCACATCGGGAACAATTACCACTCATTAATTATTTTCCACCTAGTTTAATGTATCGTTCCCTCCAATCATTTATCTCTATTAGGAACGACATGTAGAAAGGTGGTTTTTATATGCCAAGATACAGAAAATATAAAGGTTCTGATAAATACCATTTTAGGTATTATCATTTATCAAACAATCATCCATTTTTAGTTGTTCTTGTGTTAGAAGAAAAGAAAGAAAACGGAAAAACACTTATTAGTGGATTTAATATGACGACTTCAGTCAAGTTGTACAACAAAAGATCTGGAAAATTTATAAAACTAAAAGTTAACCCAGACCCTAGCAACAAGAAGCAAAGCTTTATTAAAACAGATTTGGTAAGTCTCAAGCCTTCGAAACTGTTCAGTGATCCGCTTGTTGGTTGGCATTTAAGTGATGAGGATATTAAGACAATTGATGAAATGATTAGCAAAAAATATCCAAAGTTGAAAAAAAGACCCTAAGGTCTTGATTCGTGATCAGTCACACATCCTCTTCTGTAGAGCTAATTCTAGCTCTTATGGCTGCAATCACTTGCTAATAGTTACTAACGGAGGACACTATTAGCCATCCGGAGCAATATCCCGTATACATTGCTCATATATGTTAACCAAATTGCTTTGGTAACGGGCCAATTGGTGGATCTGACGAGGATCGAACTCGCTACCTCCTCCATGCCATGGAGGCGCTCTCCCAGGTGAGCTACAGACCCGTTAGCGTTATTAATATTAATGAAACTTTATAATAATTTCAATAAATAAATAATTATTTTCAAAAGAAAATGGCG
>JAILGI010000021.1 GCA_024696885.1 Bacilli bacterium | reverse complement strand
CTTCTCCAATGGACCAGTGAGTGTCATTATAACACTCTTTAATTTAATTTGGAAATGAGTTGGTCAATTCTTCTATCGCATTCATTTTTGCCTAATAAGAGCATGACGTAATAGAGGTTTGGTGAATTCTTTCTACCAGTTAAAGTAATTCTTAAGATTTCTGCGACATCACCGATTGTGCCATTGAATTGTTCGGGGTTAGCTTTATAAGCTTTACGATCACCGGTGAAGTTATGTGCACTTCCGATTTCCTTCATATTATTGAACCAAGATTGTTCATCTTGTTCTAAGGATAACCCTTCTTTTAAGGCTAATAAGATTTCTTTAATCGTCGAGGCTTTAAATTTTTCATTAAAGACCAATCCATTAGAGGCGATTTGATCATAGATATTAGGATAGAAGAAACCGATTAATTCGATGAGGTTACCGAACTTTTCATAGTCTTTTCTGGGGTTTTCTTTTTCTCTTTCAATATTCATGATATTCATGAAGTATTCTTCATTAGAGGAAATTAAAGCATATAAATCTTCTTTATATTCTTTAGAATATTTCTTTGCTAAATCTAAGATTTCTTCTTTGGTTTTCTTACCTAAGATTTCTCTAGCGAAGAAGTTTAATTTGCCCATATCAAAGAGAGCACCATCGAGGGACATCTTATTGAAGGAGAAAGTGAATTCTTCCATGTGTTCAAATTTATTTTGGAAAATCCATTCTTCAAAGTTAGAGTTAGCAATAGTCATTAAATACATGATTAAAGCAGAAGCGGGATAACCATCTTCGATGAAATAACTAACTGCGGCTTCACTATCTAAACGTTTAGATAGTTTTCTTTTATGTCCTTGTTCATCTAATTTCATAATGACCGGAAGATGGGCGTATCTAGGTGCTTTCCAACCTAATGCTTCAAATAATTCCACGTGGATTGGTAAAGATGGAATCCATTCTTCACCTCTTATGACGGTTGTGGTTCTCATGAAATGATCATCACATGCATGAGCGAAGTGATAGGTTGGTAAGCCATCACTCTTATAGATAACGATATCTTGATCGTTTTGGGCGATTTCAAATTCACCTCTTACTAAATCATTAACCATAATCTTATTTAAATGATTACCACTGGATTTAAATCTGATGACGAATGGTTCGCCATTTTTGATTCTTCTTGCTCTTTCATCGTTATCGAGATAACGACATTTCGCGAATTCACCATAATATCCAGGTGTTAATTTATCTTTTTCTTGTTGATTACGGATGTTTTCTAAATCTTCTGGAGTGCAGAAGCAAGGATAAGCTTTACCTTCTTCAAGAAGATGTTTAATAACAACGCGATAGATATCCGCGCGTTTAGATTGAACGTAAGGACCATAATTTCCTTCTTCATGATCACCCATATAGCCTTCAGAAGGATAAACATCAAAGATTTTTAATTGCTTTAATAATTGTTCTCCACTACCTTCGATGCCTCTTTTGGTGTCTGTATCCTCTAAACGGACATAGAAGACACCACCAGTTTGAGTGGCGACTTTATGGCAAATTAAAGCGGTGAAAAGAGAACCTGTATGTAAAAATCCGGTTGGGGATGGGGCAAAACGGGTGACTTCTGCGTTTTCTTTTAAGTTTCTTAAAGGATATCTTTTTTCTAAATCCTCCACGGTTTCTTTAATATCTGGGAAGATGAGTTGAGCGAGTTCTTTGTTAGTTAACATTTTCTTTACTCCTTTTTTCAATTTATTTATTGCAACTTATTTTTCTTTTGCTTATAATGATTGAGCGCTTATGAAGATGAGCATGCAGGTGTAGTTCAGTGGTAGAACGTAACCTTGCCAAGGTTAATATGCGGGTTCGATTCCCGTCACTTGCTCCAGAAGCATTCTAACATATCCAATTGGATATGTTTTTTATTATTTTTCCTCTTCATTATTATCGTCTTCTTTTTTTATTCCCTCGACTTCTTCATTTGGATTAATACCGAATTTATTTAAGAAGTTTTTTAAATATTCATCTGTCGCTTTCTTTAAGTCTAAAGCGAGGTATTGATCTATCGCTTCTAAATTAGACCAATAGAATGGTAAATAGAAGAGCGTGAATATAATGCCTACGCTTAAGGCGATAACATGAGATATAGCAAAGTTTCCTAATAAGAAAATAGATATTAAACCTCCTAAAATCATGCCTAATAATAAAAGAATAAAGATAGGCCAGTTTAAAGCGAGGAAGGCTTTCATATATTTCTTCTTATATAAAGATAAGGAATAACGGGCTACATGAGATGAAAATGGCGCGGAGAACATCTTTAAACGGGAGAAGATGGTAATCGCTTCTTTAGAGATAAAGAAGATGAAGGCGAAACTAAAGGTGATATTACTTAATAAAGTAACAATAGAGATATAGAGGTTTAATTCATTATTATTAGCTTCTAAGATGGCTTTGATATTGTCTTCATATGATGCATCCATATAGGCCACGTTTAACATCTCTTTTATAAATGCTTTCATCGAGGGCATAAAGGTTGAACTTTGAGAGAAGAAAGCATAGACACCTAAACCGATAAAGATGGATAAGATGAGCTCGACAAGTAAGGCCTTAAAGAAGGAGCGGAACACTCCAAAAGAACTCATGTAGGTGGGAGAGTAATATAACTTCACTCCGTTAAAGAGCATTTTGCCGTTTAAGATATCTCTTTCGTTAAGTGATACATGACAGAGTATGCAAGAAAAAAAGAAAGGTAAAGCGACGAGTAAGATAAGGAGCATCTGAGCGAGTTCAGAGACTGTTCCTACGAGCATTAAGGCCGCGATAAAAAGAGCGCATATAATGGCTAAAATCCAGGAATTGAGTTTATGCTTTCTATATATAGAAAACGCTAGTTGTCTCGTTTCTTTAATACTCATTTATGGCGCTTCTTTCTATTTAGTTTATCAATGGCTTTAACCGCGTTATCGAGTTGTTGAGCGTTAATCTTACCAACTTGACGTGATTCAATAGCTTTCACGAGTTTTTTGAGTTTGTTTCTTTGAATCAAATAGAGGGATTTGCTATTAGAAATAACAGATAATTTGCATTCGTTATTAACGAGGGCCACTCCGATAAAGAGGGATTTATCAATACCAGTGGAGGTTGAAAGATAATTGATTAATAATTGGGAAGAATTATAAAGGTTATCAGTGTAGAACTTTTGACCTTTACGATTGGTGATAATTAGTGATTTATCGGTGTCTTGTCCACTTAAATCGCCATCGAAATAGGTATCGGAAATGATATAGATATATTTCTCACCAAAAAGGATGTGATCAATTTTAGCGACGTGAGATGTATCAACGCGGAAATAGAAATCGTTGATGAGATAATAATCTTCATCAAAAGCGATACGATAGATAGCTTTATAGCAATATTCCATGAAATGTTTCTTATGTCTTCTTCTTCTCATTGGTCCGAGGATGAAGATGAGAACAAGCAAAATTACCGCGGCAGGAGCGGCGATAATAAAGGCGATTTGTAATGGATTTAACTGTTCGAGCAAAATCATATGAAAAATAATAACAAAAAATGACCATATTTTAAAGGTCATTTTCTATCTTTTTTTATCTTTTAATCGAAGATTGTTTCACCCTTTACCGCGGCGAAGACCATTCTTTCCACTTCTCCTTTCGTTACCTTAGGAGAAAGAGGTGGTAAATCATTGATATCGAACCAACCTACATCGTCGGTTTCGTATTCGTGTTCACCGAGTTTACCGATAATCTTGGCTTCAAAGATGACAACGTATTCAGGAACGGAGGTTGGCTTCTTAAATGGGGTGCGGTTTGTGATACCCACGAGACGGACAACTTCGACATTTGCCCCGGCTTCCTGACGGGATTCATTAACCGCGGTTTGAGAGGCACTATCGTATAGATCCGCCCAGCCACCAGGGAGAGAATAACCGTGGTCTTTAACCTCTCTGACCATCAGAACTTTATTTCTTTCTTTGCTAAGAATGACAGTTCTAACAGATACGTTTGGTGTGGGGTATATATCGCGAGAAAAATAATTAGGTCTATCAAATTTGACCTCCATAAATTTCTCTAAAAAATCAATCGTTAGATTGTTGATTTCTTTATAGTTTGAAATGGCGTATGGATCGGTGGAATAAGTAAGACCAATCTTAGCGATAGATTGGACTTTTAAGACAAAATCATAGATATATTTACTATCCATAATTATTCTTTATCTGTGGAATCCGCCATATAGGTTTCAAATGTCATTAAGAATTTGCTTTGGTCCACCATTTGAAGTTCACCATTGCTTGCAATGGAGATTCTTCCGGTTTCTTCACTAACGACCACTGTGATAGCATCGGAAACTTCACTAACACCGATAGCGGCTCTATGTCTAGAACCATACTTACCAGCGAATGGAGCGGTGGATGGGGTGAAGAACACACTAGCGGCTACAATTTCATTACCATGGATGACGACAGCGCCATCATGGAGTCTGGTACCTGGATAGAAGATGGTGAGTAATAATTCGGAGCTCACAGGAGCGTGAACTGGGACACCATTTTTCATAATATCTTTTAAGGATGTGTTCTTTTCAAAAGTGATGATGGCACCGGTTCTAGTAGAAGAAAGTTGCAAGACTGCGGATTCTAATTGTTTATAGAGTGTGTCGCGGTCATAAATCTTTTCAATACCGAAGTTAACACTTTTCGCGGTGCTCTTACGGAATGGATTAGCGATAAAGGAACGTAAGTCACCTAAGTTAGCAAATCCATACACTGCGACATATGCGGCATATAAGCCTGTAATCGCGATTAGTGCTTCAATAGAGGCGAATAAGTAAGCGGCGATAGATAAAACGAAAGCGACGATGGTTAAGATTAACCCACTTTTTCTTTTGACAACACGGGCCACGCTGATGATTAAGAGCATGTACACGATAACGAGTAATGAGAGTGTAGCAATGAAGTTTCCTATGCTATTTACATCCCAAGCAAAAGAGATGGATTTCTTCTCTTCGGCATCAACTAATAACGTTAATAAATTCATGATTTTTTACCTACTTATTATTCTCTACAAGTTTAATAATACTATTAAATGTATTGGTTTTTCAATTTATTGATAGAAAATTATTAATTATTTTTCTATTTTAACTATTTGTGGGTTGAATTTTTTCTTGGATTTTACATATGGTCTTTTATGCTTTTTGTGATATGCTTCTAAGGCTTCTCTACCCTTAAAGGTGATGGATAAATAGAGCATATCGCTTTTCTTATCATAGATTTTGATGAGATAACCATATCTTAATAGGGCTAATAAAAATCTCGCTACCTTTTTGCTTCCATAGGAAATAAGGGTGGAAAATGTAGGTGAATCCATCATTCCAATAGTGTCTTCATCGATATCACCATGGACGATTTTAAAGATTCCTAACTGTGTCGCATATAAATGTTGATCATTCAACCATTTAACAGTGTCCAATAATTTATAATGTGTGATGATTAATTCGAGATTTTTCATAAGAAAAGTTTACCTTCATATACCTTAAAGGTCAAAGAATATAATATTTACTATCGATAAAATTTTATTGTAAAATAAATACGTTATATCAAACACAAAGGAGAAAAATCATGGGAACACCTCATATTAATGGCAATAAAGGTGATTTTGCTAATGTAGTATTAATGCCTGGCGATCCTTTAAGAGCAAAATGGATTGTTGATAATTTCTTAGTGGACTATGTGCAAGTTACAGATGTGCGTGGCATGTTAGGATTTACAGGTCACACGAAGAATGGAAAACGTATTTCCGTTATGGCGAGTGGTATGGGACAGCCATCCATTGGTATTTATTCATACGAACTCTATTCTTATTTCGGTGTTGAAACTATTATTCGTGTTGGTACATGCGGTTCATACCAAAAAGATATCAACTTATTTGATGTCCTTATTTGTTTAAGCGCATCCACAGATAGTAACTGGAATGGTCAATATAACTTAAATGGCCACTACTCACCAAGCGCGGACTTAGATTTAATCCTCGCTGCCAAAGAAGAAGCGGAAAAAGCACACATTCCATATAGAGGTGGTAACATTCTTTCCGCGGATGTCTTCTATGATAATGATCCTAACATGTGGAAGAAATGGGCAGAACTCGGTGTTATGGGTGTTGAGATGGAATCCTATGCTTTATACACCAATGCTGCTAAATTAGGTAAAAAAGCTCTTTGCTTACTTACTGTTACTGATAGCTTTATCAACAAAGACAAAAAAGCAACAGCGGATGAAAGAAAAACAGGCTTAAGTCAAATGATTCAAGTCGCGGTTGCCACTGCCGAAAGATTCGCTAAAGAATAAAGAAAACATATGCATAGCCCCAACGGATTGCCGCTGGGGCTTTTTTTCTTGATTAAAGACTGATTGTATATATAATTGTTTAGCGAAAGGAAGTGGAAGTATGAAAAACAAGATTATTGGTATCATCGAAGGTGCAATTATTGTTGTTCTCGGTATCTTACTTGCTGTTAAACAAGAAGGAACAGTTGATGTTTATTTCGGCGTTGTCTTTATGATTATGGGTATTTTATTACTCGGTTTAGAAATCTTTAGCCTTATTAAAGTCAAAGCTTATCAATTCAGCGGTATGTTCTTGGGTATTTCTCTTATTGCCATCAGTGCCGGTTTATTTATGGAAAAGGTTTCTTTCCAAGAAATTCTTAAGATTGCTTTAATCATCGTCTTTGCTTTTGGCATCGCTTTAACAATCAATGGCATTTTTGTCTTAATTAAGGGATTTATCTATAACGGTGTCGGACAAATCGTCATCGGTGCCTTAATTACTACCTTATCTCTAATCTATGCATATAACGAAGATTTCCATGATGCATTCTGGATCATTGTCGGCGTTATAGTGGCGATTTACGGGGTTATTCTCATCTTTGGAGCCATTTTCTCCAAGAAATTAGCCCTTAAAAAAGCTGTAGAGAAAGAATAAAAACGTAGAAGGAAATAAGCCACACTTTGTGTGGCTTTTCTTTTTGGAGAAATAGATAAATATATGCTATCGCCACTTTTTTTGAAAATAATGCTTTTAATATTAGAATAATATTGGCTATAATGTTTTTGTTTTTAAGGAGATATTCAAATGAAAAACGATCATGGCAAATCAAAACTAGCCATTAGAACTAGTATTATTGGCGCGATTTTGTTATTGGCCGCTATGCTTCTTACCGGTTTCTTAGGTATCAGCAAAATTACCAATCACTTCCGCGAATCCATGGGCACATATTGGGCAGTTTTCAAACCAGGTGTTCCACAAGGTAAATTGTCCTATGTTACCATCCTCATTTTATTTATTGACATCGTGGCGATTATCTATTGCTTAGTTTCCGCCCTTGTCAAAAAGAAGGAATTCCTTCTCATCCCAAGTGTCGGTGCTTTCTTAAGTGCTGCATTCATCCCATTCTTAATCATCTTCCTCGGAAAGCAAGTTGCTGCTCATTCCGCAAGAAGAATCGCCTTCGTTATGTTATTAGGCGCAATGGGATTAACATTCCTTGCTTTATTACTCTTCTTAGTTACAGTTAAACCATTATTCGCAATTGCTGCTAACTATGCTAGAGGCGATGGCAAAGCAGGACAATCCATCGACGAAGAAGAAGTTCGTAGAATCGTCAGAGAATATGCTGAAGATTTACGTCCAGTCCAAGAAGTTGGAAACAAAAAAGCTTCCGGTAAAGGCGGCTTGAGCCAAGAAGAAGTTCGCAAAATTGTCGAAGAAGCTCTTGAAGCTCATAAAGAAGAATTACACACAGGTGTTGTTGTAGCTAAAGAAGAACCAGCCCCAGCACCAGTCGAAGAAGAACCTGAAGAAGACGAAGACGACGAAGTCGAAATCGAAGAAGTCGAAGAAGTCGATGAACAAGGTAACGTCGTTAAGATTAAGAGAAAGAAGAGAGTTCCATTCGAAAACCGTTTAAGAAAGAGCGAATTCGATCTCAGACACAAATACTACGACTTACGTGACTACATCAAATGGTATGGTCTCAACAATAGAATTTCCATCCCAGGCGATACATTCTCCTTCAAGAGAAGAAAATACGCCTTCATCACTATCGTTGGCAAACACATCAAGTTCTATATCGCTTTAGATCCAGCTAAATATGAAGACAGCCCAGTTCCAGTGGAAAGAGCGACTGCCAAGAAATATGCTGAAACCCCATGCGTTTTAAGAATCAAATCTGACTTATCTTATCGTAGAGCTAAAGGCCTCGTCGATGACTTAATGAAAGAAGCAGGATTTGCAAAACCAGAAGGCGAAGAACCAAAAGAAACACAACATTAATTGTTGAATGAAATTAAAACCGCATTCGTGAAGGATGCGGTTTTTTCTTATTTAATCAAAGAAAAAGCGAGTTATTAGCTCGCCTCATAGTTACTATCTTTTCGCGGAATCGAATACTGTGGTGATTCTATCATCGATTAATTCTTCGACACGGAAGGAAGCTTTTCTACCTTTGGAGGAGGAATCGAAATCGACACCGTATTTCTTACCTTTAAATTGTTCTGTCGCGTTAACTTGATTTAAGTAGTCTTCGCCGAATTTAATGGCTTTATCAATGTAAGAGAAGGTTTCTTCTAATTCTTCGACGTGACCATCTGGATACAAAATTGTAACTCTATACATTATTTATCTCCTTTGTTTAACTAATATTATCCTATCTAATATAAAGACATTTTCAAAGAAAAATGTGTTCTAATTACAACACTAGCCAATAGCCATAACGTTTACCATTAGCTCTTTTAATGCGTTTGTTATTTTCTAAAACTTTTAAAACGTTTGTTATTGTTCTTACCGAAAGAGCAACACTCACACCCATAAAGATGAGAAGTGGCATAAATTGAGGAATACCATTAGGATGGGCTAATCCGTTAATAATCCATGTTTATTTTATTCTTCTTGGTACATCGAGTAATGGATTTTACGACTGGCTTTGTTTTTATATAAAGCGATATCTGCTTTTTTAAATAGTTCAGAATAGTTTGTTTCTTTTCCTTGATAGATAGCCGCACCAATACTGACACCAAATTTCACTTCATCAGTTGGTAATTTAATTAAATCATATGTCTCATCAATAACTTCGTGAGCAAGCTTATCAGCGAGTTCCACATCATCAACATCTTTAAAGAAGATAATGAATTCATCTCCACCAAAGCGACCCACTATTTCGTTATTCGTGAACTTTTCTCTTAAGTATCTTCCTAGTTCACGTAATGTTTCATCACCGATATCATGGCCATATGAATCATTAATGGACTTGAAGTAATCGACATCTAAGACAAAAAGTAATCCTTTGCCGTTCGGATTGTTTTTAAAGAAGTCATTAATCATCTTCGTTAAGGCTGTTTTATTAGCTAAACCAGTTAATTCATCGCTGTCTTTTTGTTTGTTTATTTGTTGAATTAAAACAAACTCTTTAATTCTTATAGAATTAACAATAACGTGAATTAATATTCCTGTTAAAGTGAAGATAATCGTATTCATCAAGTCGGCTTTCCAGGTATCTGGATCTTTAACAAAATACATCCAAACAAGGAAAACGGTTGATGCAACAGTTAGTTCGAGGGCCATAAAATACGGCCTATCAATCATAAATAACGGAGTAATAAGTAGGAAAGCGATAAAAGTAATCGCTGGGGTTGATGGCTTGTTTTGGGTGATAAAGCAACCAAATATGAATAGCACAGATATTGATAAATAAATGATTAATTGAGCGATAGTTGATCTCTTATTCAAAACGAAGAAAAAAACCGTCGCAATAATTGAATAGATGAAAGCACCTAAATAGAAGAAGCGATTGTCTTTAGCTAAATCGTTAACTAAAGAGAAGATAAATAGCAAAGCAAAAGCGACATCCATAA
>JAILGI010000007.1 GCA_024696885.1 Bacilli bacterium | reverse complement strand
GACGAGGATCGAACTCGCTACCTCCTCCATGCCATGGAGGCGCTCTCCCAGGTGAGCTACAGACCCGTTAGCGTTATTAATATTAATGAAACTTTATAATAATTTCAATAAATAAATAATTATTTTCAAAAGAAAATGGCGCGCTCGAGACGATTTGAACGTCCGACTCCCAACTTAGGAGGTTGGTACTCTATCCAGCTGAGTTACGAGCGCACCTATATAAGTTAATCAAGGAAGAATTTAGAAATGTCCTCGAATACTTTTTCTTTTTCTAATTCATTTAAAATCTCGTGGCGCATATGTGTATACACTTTTGTTTGCACAGATTTAACGCCATATTTGTGGTACATCTTTTCTAAGATAGCAACGGATTTACCATAATTAGTCACTGGGTCTTCTTCGCCTGAGATAATAAAGATTTTAGTGTCAGGATTTAATTGTTTTAAAGATTTTGCTTTATGAATTGGGAGCATTCCTTTAATGAATTCTAAGCAGAATCCTTTTCTTGGTCCAAAGCCACATAATGGGTCTTTGATATATTTATCTACGTTTTCTTCATTGTAAGAAAGCCAATCATATCCAGTTCTTGGGTTTTTAATTTTCTTATTAAAAGATCCGAACATCATCTTATTCATGAGTTTAGATTTGTTGTCTTTATTCTTTTTAGATGTGGTAATTCTAGCAAGGAAATGTCCCATACCTAAGACTGGGTTTTTGCTACCGGAACCACATAAAACGATTTTATCCACTAAACCAGGATAAACTTCTAAGAATCTTTGACCCATAAAAGAACCCATAGAATGTGAGAAGATATATGTTGGTTTATCTTTCTTTAGTTGTTTTACTAAATCCGCGACTGCATTAACTTGGCGAATAAAACCATTTTCTGGCCACATACCGATATTATCGAGATTTTCATGGACATTTAATCCTTGACCAAAGGTATCAAGAGCGTAGACATCAAAACCTTTTTCATTGAGATGTTTAGCGAATGCATCATAACGAGAACAATGTTCTTCCATGCCCTCCATGATGATGACATTAGCTTTGCTACCTTTTTCCAGCCACTTTAAACCGTTTAAAGAATCTTGTTCGTGGGTGTGAGTAAACTTAACTGCTTCAGACATAATTAATCTCCATAACCATTTGGATTATTCTTTTGCCAATGCCAAGAATCGCGGCAGGCATCAACGATATCAAATTCGGTTTTGAAGCCCATTTCTTCCCATGCTTTATGGCAATCAGCGTAGTTTTCATCAATATCACCTGGACGTCTATCACAGATGACATAATTGATTTTAATGTCGTTAGCTTTTTCAAAGGCTCTGACTAAGTCAAGGACGCTTGTTCCTTTACCGGTTCCAAGGTTATAAATGACTAAGCCTGGTTTTGATTCTAATTTTCTTAATGCAAATAAGTGGCCACGGGCTAAATCCACGACGTGGATATAATCTCTAACGCCTGTTCCATCAGGGGTGTTGTAATCACTTCCATAAACATTTAAGTGATCTCTTTTACCGACGGCAACTTGGGTGATATATGGCATTAAATTGTTTGGAATGCCTTGTGGATCTTCACCGATTAAACCGGATGAATGGGCACCGATAGGATTGAAATAACGTAAGATAGCGATGTTTGCATCGTTATGTTCTTTAGCGTAATCCTTTAATAAATATTCAATATCTAACTTGGTTTGGCCATAAGGATTGGTGCAGCCACCTACTTTATCACTTTCTTTTAATGGGACGTGATCTGGCACACCATAGACTGTCGCACTGGAAGAAAAGACAATATTATGAACATGGTATTTTGTCATTAAGCGAAGTAAAACTTTACTGCTACCGATATTGTTATCGATATAAAGTTGTGGTTTCGCTACTGATTCAGCGACGCTTTTTAAACCTGCGAAATGGATAATGTCAGTGATGTTTTCTTTTTTAAACACTTCTTCAAGTTTTGCTTCATCACAAACATCAACTTCGTAAAAGCGTGGGGTTTTACCAGTAATTCTTGTAATTCTATTAAGAACTTCTGGTTTTGAATTTACAAAATTATCAACGATAACAACGTCATAATCATGATTGAGTAAATCAACAACAGTGTGGGAACCAATATATCCGGTTCCGCCAGTAACTAAAATAGCCATTTTCTTATCTCCTTTGCAGTTCTTCTTTGACTAATCTATTTGTTAAGGATGGATTTGCTTGTCCTTTTGTTTTTTGCATAATTACACCAACAACGTAACCCACTACTTTATCTTTACCATTTTTATAATCAGTAATGATTTGTGGATTATTATCTAATACCTCACCGACAAGATTTAATAGTGTTTTTTCTTCGTTAATTAGTGCATTTCCCGTTTCTTTTAATATTTCGCTAGGTTCTTTATTGCTGCCTAACATGACAGTAAAGATATCTCTAACTTGTTTATTTGATATCTCATTTTTCATCAATAGTTGTATGAGTTGAGATAGTCTATCGGGTTTAATTGGGAAGTCCTTAATATCCGTATTTGTTTTTTTCAAATAAGCTTGGATATCAACATTAACCCAGTTAGCAGTAATCTTTGGATTAGCACCTAACTTAATGACATTATCATAATAATCGGATACGTCTTTATTATTCAATAATAATGATGCGTCATAGTCATTTAATCCCATTGCTTGATAACGTTCAAATCTTTGCGACGCTAATTCGTTTGATGTTTCAATCGCCGATTTGATAAAGTCTTCAGAAAGTTTGATGGGGATAATGTTAGGATCAATAAATGTTTTGTAGTCTATTGAATTTATCTTTAGACGCATTGGAATCGTTTCTTTCTTTTTCTCATCATATCGACGAGTTTCTTGAATGATTCTTTTACCTTTATTAACGAGTTCTTCTTGTCTATTTATTTCAAAATCAATCGCGTGTTTGATGTTTTTTAATGTGTTGATGTTTTTAATTTCCACTTTCACACCGAGGCTTTGTTGGCCTTTTTCATGGATAGAAACATTGACGTCACAACGGAGTGATCCTTCTTCCATTTTTCCATCGGAAACATCTAAAAAAGAGGCGATTGAGCGTATTTCTTCCACGAATCGCATAGCTTCTTCACCATCTTTGATGATTGGTTTTGACACTATTTCAATTAGGGGGATTCCAGCGCGGTTATAATCTAAAAGTGAATAATCTTGGAAGTGAAGTTGTTTGCAGGTATCTTCTTCAAGATGGAGTCTTTCGATATCAATCCTTCTTCCATTTATATTTAAATATCCTTTTCTTCCTAATGGCCTTTTTTCTTGTGTGATTTGATAGCCTTTTGGCAAATCACTATAAAAATAGTTTTTGCGGTCAAACCATAATTCATTATCGATGGTCATGTGTAAAGCATTAGCCATACGGATACCATTAATAACTGCTTGTTTATTAACTAGAGGAAGGGTACCTGGAAACGCCATATCAAATGGATCAATATGAGTGTTTGGAACACCGCCAAAAGAAACTGCTGATGAAGAAAACATTTTGCTCTTTGTTTTCATTTCAATATGAAGCTCTAAACCTATGATGGGTTCTAGTTCCATTATTCATTCTCCTTTTTAGCAATTTTATTGGCGAAATCCATATGTTTTTCTAAAAATAAGGCTAAAGAAAGGATGGTTTTTTCTTCAAAAATCCTGCCGGTAAAACAGCCCCCAAATGGAAGTCCATCTTTAAAACCAATTGGAATGTTAATTGATGGCTGACCACCCATATTGGCAAACGCTAAATAATTATCAGCGATTAAGTATTCGTTGCTTAATTTGTCTTTGTTGCCATCAAATAGTGGCGCGATTGTTGGAGATGTTGGTAAATAAATAGCGTCATTATCTTTTAAAATCTCATTAATGCAATTAACGATTAAACGGCGGCATTTTTGAGCTCTTAAGAATAGGTCTTCTTGGTTTTCTTTTAAAAGTGCATAACTGCCAAGAACAAATCTTCTCTTAATTGGTTCGGAAAAACCATTTGTCCTTGCTTCAAACATCACTTTTTCATAGTCTTCAGCTTCATAACGAGTGCCAAATTTTATGCCATCTTGATTGGCGTTATTACTATTTGCTTCTGCGCATGAAATAACAAAATAAGTAGGATAAATTGCTCTACATAATTTATCATCCATATGCACATGATTAATTTCGAGGCCTAAATCAGACAATATATTTAACGTTTTAATAAACGCATCTTTAATTGTTTTGTCTTGGACTGAATCAAAAATCTCATCAATGACAGCAATTCTCATTTTGCTAATGTCAGTTTTTTCAATATCTAAATAGTTATCAACTGGCACTGTAGAGGATGTGGAATCCTTTTCGTCGTGGCCCGCTAAAACGGATAAAATAAGTGCGGAATCCATGCAATTTCTCGTAAAGAAACCAATGTGGTCCATGGAAGGAGCAAATGGGAAAAGTCCATAACGAGATATTCTTCCCCATGTTGGTTTTAAGCCTACTAAACAAGAATAAGAAGCGGGTTTACGCACACTATCACCAGTATCACTTCCAAGAGCAAAAGGAACAATACCCGCAGAGCAAACCGCTGCAGAACCACATGAAGAACCACCGATTTGGTGCTTATGTTTTGGATCCCAAGGATTATATGTTTTTCCTAAATGACCAGTGGTCCCA
Source organism: Bacilli bacterium (assembly GCA_024696885.1). Classification (GTDB taxonomy): domain Bacteria; phylum Bacillota_I; class Bacilli_A; order RFN20; family CAG-826; genus CAJOLV01. The sequence goes on along the minus strand of JAILGI010000007.1, from coordinate 6,721 downwards.
CTACCGCCCATTGATAATTCATCTAATGTGGTTTTACCAATTAAAATAGCACCTTGTTCTTGCAATCTTTGGTACACTTCCGCGGAGTAAACAGGAACGTATCCTTCTAATATTTTGCTCGAAGCACAAGTGGGTATATCTTTAGTCGACAAATTATCTTTTAAAGCATATGGGATTCCCCATAGTAAATTGTCCTTTTTAGATAAATCTAAATTCTTTACTTGTTCAATTGCTTCTTTTTCACAGATATATTCAAAAGCATTATTGTTATCTTCTTTAGCCAGTTTTAAAGCTTCTTGAACAAGTTCAAGAGGGGTAACTAACCCATTTATAATAGCTTGATGTATTTCAAAGATGGATTGATCTAGATATGACATTTTATTTAACCACCTTTGGAAGTTTAATCATTCCATGAGAAACATCTTTAGCGTTTTTAAGCGCTTCTTCTTGGGTTAATGTCTCTTTAACTACATCTTCCCTTAAATAAGTTGTGTAAACAGGATAAGGAAAAGTCATGGGTTCAACATCATCAACACCTTCGATTTGAGAAATTAAATCCATTTGTTTAAGAATGACATCAAACTCTTTTAAAAGAGTTGCGTATTGTTCTTCGCTCATATCGAAGAGCATTTTATTCGCCGCTTCTTTTAATATTTCCTTGTTTACCTTTTTCATATGTTTTTATATTTTATCACAGTTGTTATTTTTGTTTATAAAAAATAAACTCACCGATAATATGGCGAGTCTATTTTTATATCAATAATTTTGTATTTGTGGGTTATTTTATGAGTTCTAAGAATTCTGCTTCATTAAGCACTGTAATACCTAATGCTTGGGCCTTATCAAGCTTACTTCCCGCTTCCACTCCAGCGACAACCACATCGGTGGCTTTGGAAACTGATCCAGTTACCTTAGCACCTAAATCTTCTAATTTAGCAGTGGCTTCTTTTCTACCCATGGATGAAAGTGTTCCAGTTAACACCACTGTCTTACCAGAGAAATATGAGTTAGCGGCTTTTGTGGTGGAACCGCGATATTCAAAATTGAGTCCCACATCTTTTAAAGATTGTATTAATTCACGGTTCTTTTCATTGGCAAACCAATTAACAAGGGATTTGGCTAAGACTGGTCCAACATCAGGAATCTCTAACAACTCTTCTTCGGTAGCGTTCATTAAATTATCGATGTTGTGATAAATCTTCGATAATGTTTTAGCCATCTTTTCGCCAACTTCTTTAATTCCTAAGCCAAATAAAACGCGTTCTAAAGAATTATCTTTTGATTTTTCAATGGCTTCTAAAAGATTGTCGATGGACTTTTCTTTCCAACCATCCATATTGATTATTTCATCGCGGTGATTCATTAATGAATAGACTTCGGCGATATTGTGAAAGAATTCTTGAGCGAAGAATTGTTCAACGACTTTTTCACCTAATCCTTCAATGTCCATAGCGTCCTTACTAGCAAAGTGAATAATTGATTCCACTTTTCGAGCGTCACAATGTGGATTTAAGCAGAAATGCATAGCGTCTTTTCTAATAAGTGGGGATCCACATACTGGACAATTAGTAATCATGTGGAATGGTTGTTCTAATCCACTTCTTCTACTTAAAACTGGACCAACAACTTCTGGAATAACGTCACCCGCTTTGCGAATGATGACATAATCGCCAATCATTAATCCTTTTTCAGTAACAAAGTCTTCATTATGAAGAGTAGCTCTTTGAACAACACTTCCCGCGACACGAACTGGTTCTAAAACAGCGTTAGGTGTGATTTTACCAGTTCTTCCCACGGTGAAGATAATATCTGTCAGTTTTGTAATGACTTCTTCAGGTGGGAATTTATAAGCAATAGCCCATCTTGGTGTTTTAGCGGTATATCCTAATTTGTCATAGAGGTTCATGTCATCAACTTTAATGACGATACCATCGATATCATAAGGTAGAGATGAGCGTTTTTCCGTATATTCTTCGATGTATTTAATGACTTCATCAATGCCATCACATAATCTTCTTTCAGGATTTGTTTTAAAACCGAGCTTATCGGCGAACGCTAACGCTTCAGAGTGATAGCGAATGCCAAAATCTTTAGCGTTTACAAAGTAATACCAGAAAGCATCCAAACCACGTGAGGCAGCGATAGAACTATCTAAATTACGAATACTTCCTGCGGCAGCGTTTCTTGCGTTGGCGAATAGTTTTTCACCTTTCTCTTCTTGGATTTTATTGAGTTTTTCTAGTGATTTTTTAGGCATGAATACTTCGCCACGAATTTCAAAATCACCATCGCAATCAATATGACTTGGAATGGATTTAATGGTAATAACGTTAGATGTAACATCTTCACCTTCGACACCATCGCCTCTTGTCGCAGCGTATAGTAAGTTCTTGTTATAAACAAGAGACATGCCTAAACCATCGATTTTCATCTCCGCCATATAGGTGACTTTATCACCGCCGATGATATCTCTTACTCTTTTGTCAAAGGCTCTTAAATCTTCTTCATTAAAAGCGTTTGCTAAAGAAAGCATACTTCTTTGGTGGGTAATCTTCTTAAAGGAGTCTTGTACCATACCACCAACTCTTTGAGTGGGTGATAATGGAGATTTAAGTTCGGGATGCTCAGTTTCTAACATGATTAACTCTTGCATTAATCTATCGTATTCAGCATCAGAAACACTTGGGTTATCCAAAACATAATATTCGTAATTATATTTTTCTAATAATTCGGTTATTTGTTTGGCTCTTTCTCTTGGTTCCATATTATTTGCCTCCTTTAGAAACAAATGGGTGGTTTCCCATAATTGTCTTTAATCCATGTTCGAAGAAATTAACGGTGATAATGCCATCGCCATCAAGAGCGACCACCCTTCCTTCTCCAAACTTTTTATGTAGGACTGTGTCTCCTATTTTCCATTCACTATATTCAATTCCGTTTGTATTTTGATCAAAGTTTTGTCTTTTTGGTTCTTCTTTTACAACACCAAAAGTGATGTGGTCACCATCATTAAAGATGTTTCTATCGTTATATGATGTCGTTCTCGCTTTTGGAGTGTAAACATTATTCATTCTTTCATTAATGATTTCGTTATTTGATTCCATAATGAATTGAGATGGGCGATATGTACCTCCTAAAACATAGGAGAAATCATTTGAAAAAGTGATATATAGTTTTTCCTTCGCTCTTGTCATAGCGACATAAGCTAATCTTCTTTCTTCCTCTAAAGCTAGATAGCCATCTTCATTTAAGGCTCTTTGGTTAGGGAAGACACCATCATTAAATCTAACAATGAAAACAACGGGGAATTCTAATCCCTTTGCGGTGTGAACAGTCATCAAAGTGATGTGGTCACCTGTCACCATTTCATCTTGAGCGCTTAATAAAGAAATATTTTGCAAATATTCATCAAATGTAGAATCTGGGTTAGACATTAAGAAATGACGGATATCAGAGAATAAAGCTTTGACGTTTTCGATTCTTTCATCACCATCATCTTCTTTTAATAAATAATCAAGATAGCCGAAATCCCATATCATTTGTTCAATAGTTTTAGAGAAGACTTCTTCGTTAGCATTGATTGCATCACGAGTATCAGAAATCACTCTAATCATTCTTTGAAGAGCGTTGATAGCTTTTGAAGGGATTTCACTATTATCGGGATCAACTTCAAGTATGTAATTATACATACTCTTCTTAGCGTCTCTTGCTTCTTGCTTGATGATGTTTATGGTTGTCTCACCAATTCCTCTTCTTGGAACATTGATAATACGTTCAAAGGACACATCATCTCTTGTGTTCACAATTAAATGGAAATAGGCTAATACATCTTTAATTTCACGTCTTTGATAGAACTTAGTGCCGCCATAGATTTCATAAGGAATTTGATATTTTGTTAAGGCTGTTTCAAATTCCATTGTGACATAGTTAGAACGATATAAAAGAGCGATGTCAGAATAGGAATAATGGCCGAATTGCACTAGTTTATTGATTTCTTTAGCTACATAATCCGCTTCCGCTTTTGCGGTAACCGCGGCTTTCACCACTACTTTTTCACCAGGCAAACTTTCAGTATAAAGATTCTTTTTCACTCTTAATTTGTTATGAGCGATTAATGAGTTTGCGGAATCCAAAATGTTTTGCGTGGAACGATAGTTTCTATCAAGGATGATGGTTTCAATTCTGGAAAACTCTTTTTCTAATTCCAAAATAATCTTTTGATTGGCGCCTCTCCATGTATAAATGGTTTGGTCTGGATCACCAACAACATATAAGGATGTGTTTGGATTTAATAAATATTTAACTAGTTTATATTCAATGTTATTTGTGTCTTGGAATTCATCGATAAGAATGTGTTCATAACGGTTTTGCCATTTTAAACGAATCTCAGGGAAGTTTTCTAAAATGTAATTTGTTTTTAACAAAAGGTCATCAAAATCGAGAGATAAGTTATTATTTTTCATCTCTTCGTATCTTGTATACATTTCTAAGCAGGTTCTTTCATCTTCAAAATGAGGTTTAACAATATTGATATCCTCTGGGTATTTCTCTTGAAGTTTCATTGAACCGATATAATTTAAAGTTTTACCCACGATTTTATCGCCGCGTTTATAACCCATTTCCGCGGCAATATCCTTAATCATTTTGGTTTGGTCTTCTTCATCAAGAATGGTGAAACTTGATGGAAATCCTAAAACGGAAATCTCTCTTCTTAAAAAGTTAGCAGCGAATGAGTGGAATGTTCTAATGGTTAAATCTTTTTCATCATTAGAAATCATACGAATGACTCTAGTTCTCATTTCCGCGGCAACTTTGTTGGTAAACGTAATAGCGAGGATGGCCCAAGGAGCGACGTCCATCTCGGATAATAAGTAAGCAATACGGTATGTCAAAACACGGGTTTTACCACTACCCGCACCAGCGACAACACGAACATATTGCGAAGAAGTTGTCACTGCTTTATATTGATTTTCATTTAATTCTCTTTTGAATTCCATATATTGCTTAGCAATATATTATCATACGCTAAAAGGCATTTCAACTTTAAAGAAAAGACATAAAATAAGGTTTATAAATATGTGGGATAATTCTCGATGTATTGTGCTATAGTGCTTTCCCCTGTAATATTCATAATCAATGTGCTTTTATCAATAGATAATAATGTAGGTGTACCCTTGATAAAAATATCATTAATATCGTCTTTCCCAATTGTTTTTTCTAGATCATTATCGATAGGAATACTGGAAGAATATTGTATTAAGTAAGACATATCTTGATGGTTAAAAATGAATTTTAAAACTCCTTGTTTGATGTGATTGCAATGTGAACAATACTCACTATAAACATAGACAAAATAAGTCTCTTTTTCTTGGGTCAATAAATCATCCCAAGATATTTTTAAATCAATAAAATCTTCATAATCAAAAACCCTTTCTTCCTTTTGAGTAGAGCAAGATATAAATGAAGTCAATAATAGCAAAGTGAAAAGAAATCTTAATAGCCTCATATAAACATATCAGCGAAAAGTGGTCATTTATTTTCACTTTTTTGAAAAATTTTTTAAAATATTTCTATGCAGGTCTTCAAAAAGCAGGATTCATTAATCAAAAACATTGCCTATATGGGTCTCATGACTGCGGTCAATGTCATCTTTGTGATATTGACTTATTTCATACCATTCCTACTTTTTGTCTTGGTTTTTACTCTTCCACTTTGTAGTGCGATTATCACTTACTACTGTAAGAAGATGTATTTCCCTTTATATGTTATCGCCGTCGGGACTATATGTTTTCTTATTGATCCTGCGGACACGTTGTTTTACGTTATCCCATCTTTATTAACGGGTTTTGTTTTTGGAATATCTATTGAATTTAAAATACCTTCAATATTTATTTTGGTTTTTGCCACTTTGATGCAATTTGGTATTTCTTTACTTACTATTCCTTTAATTAATTACGTTTCTCAACGCGATATCGTTAATGACTTAGCTACAATGTTCCATTTAAGTAACTATCAGTATTTGAGTTATGTGAAATATAGTTTTATATTCTTTGTTTCTTTTGCACAAATCATCATTACCTATTTAGTGATGTATTCGGAATTAGAAAAATTTGGCCTCAAAATTAATGTCTTATCTAAGTGGAAAATAATCCCTTCAATTATGGCAATTTCTTTGTCTATTTTGATTATTCCATTTGCCTTCTTAGTTCCTGAATTGTCATATATATTGCTGTATATCGCCACTATTTTTGCTTTTGACTCATTGGTTTACTTTGATTACTCAAAGGTGAAATTGATGGTTATTGAGTTTGGTATTTCCGCTTTTGCAATCATCTTTTTCTTCGCTGGATTATATCGATTTATTCCCACTCCACTCGGTTTATTATTATTAGGAATTATTCCTTTAATAATAGGGGTTTTAGGAATCGTCAATTATGCTTTGTTTATTCATCATAACAAAGGTATAATGAATAATTGATATGGGAACAATTTTTAAATCAATTGGAAAAGGAATACTCTATATTCTCATTGCCCCGTTCTATGTTTTGGGTCTTTTACTCATTGCTCTTCAGGTTGTTCGTCTTCAGACTCTTCCTCGTTTTCTTCTTCCTCTTCTTCAAGAGGTTCGCCATTCTTAATGGCTTTCGCTTTGCGATCCTCTGGTAAATCATCTCTTAATGAACGACCGGTAAAGAATAAAACAATAGACTTAATAAAGAGA
>JAILGI010000054.1 GCA_024696885.1 Bacilli bacterium | reverse complement strand
TAGGAATCTCCCGCTGCGGTGGTGTCAACCGCATCTACCTTATGTGGCTCAACTTTAATAACCTCATCTTTATTCACTAATAAGGAACCTTTATCGCCTAGTGTAACAATGACATTCTTAATACCTTGATTAACCATATATCTTGCCTTGTCTTCATATGTTCCATTACATTTACCTTCTACATAACCATCAAGTTCATGCTCATTAGGAACAAAGTAATCGATATATGGATATAAGGATGTATCTAATTCATGATAAGGCGCAGTATTTAATACTGTTATTAATCCCTTTTCTTTAGCTTTACGAATAAGATAATCCACTGTATCAATACGTCCCTCTAATTGAGTTAATAAGATATCCGCATCATCTAATTCTTTGTCAATGGAATCAATATCACTTGGATAAATATCATAATTAGCCCCTGGGACAATTAATATTTGGTTTTCACCATTATTCATATTCAAAGTGATAAATGCAGTCCCTGTTTGTTCTTTTGATTCTTTTAATTTGAAAGATAATCCTTTCTCTAATAAGAAAGAATTAATAAATTGACCTTCTACGTCATTTCCCACCGCGCCAAAGAAAAATACCTGAGAATGAAGTAAATGTGCTTGTACGGCTTGATTTGCCCCTTTCCCACCGATATTTTTGTAAAAAGATTCCGCGTTAGTGGTAATTCCGGGCTTAGGCATCTCTTTTGTATATACAGTGTGGTCTATAGATATAGAACCAACGACGATTATTTTCTTATTCATAATAGGATATTCCCTCTTCGATAATATCCCAGAAGCGTTTTACATTAATGTCCATCGCGACATAACAATTTGGTGTTTGTTTTAAATAGTCATATACATCGCAATTTGTTCTTCCATAAGATGGACCACGGCTTAAATCAATAGTGACATTCATATGTTTATAGTTCACTAAATCATCATCTAATAAAGATGCAATAGTGACGGGGTCATGAAGTGGACCACCAATAAAGTTAGAGAACGTTTTGGCTTGGTTTTCGTTAAAGACTTTCATTAATTTAACAAATAAATCACTAGCCTTATTATTAATCTTCGCCATTCTTTCAATCACTTCTTTAGTGACTAATACTTTTCTCGTGACATTAAGGCCCACCATTTTAACGGGGAGACCACTAGATAAAACGATATGCGACGCTTCTGGATCACATAAGATATTAAATTCCGCCGCAGGGGATACATTACCATTATCAAGTGAACCACCCATAAAGATGATTTCTTCAATATGTTTTTTAATTTCCGGTTTAAATTTTAAAGCTAAACCAACATTAGTTAATGGACCAGTGGCCACAATAGTGACTTTCTCGTTTTTTAAACATAAATCAGTGATTAATTCCACTGAGTTTCTTGCATCAATCTTCTTATCATAAGTCGGAAAAGTAAATCCATCTAAACCGGATTCACCATGTATTTCTTCACATATCATTCTATCTCTTACTAATGGATCTTTATAACCCATCGCCACAGGGACATCAATGGACAAAAATGATACTAAATTAAGCGCATTTCGCGTTGTTTTCTCGATTGTTTGGTTTCCGGAAACAACAGAGATACCTAACAAATTAATCTTTTCTTTTTGACCCGCGAGCAAGATAGCAATCGCATCATCATGTCCGGGATCACAGTCTAAAATAATGTTTCTCATGTCGTTTCCTCTCTTTCATCATTCGTGATGTTTTAAATTGAAGTGGATGCACTTAATTGTGCCTTCATACATTGTTTCTATACCAATTAAGATAACGTGTGATCTTACTGATTCTTCTAATTCAATAATCATTAATACACCTAAGACTATTTCAAATAAGGAATCTAATAAGAATGGCACCGCCATCTTGTCTTTAATGTTAAATAAATGAACGGCTTCAATAATCTTAACAAGACCACTGACACATTCACTAGATCCAAAAATAATACAGAAAGTATCTGTCGTTAATTTGCCATCTCTAAAGATAAGTGGAAGAGAGGCTACCACAAAAAAGAGGAGGGATAACGTATATATAACGTAATTAAACTTACCTTTATGAGTAATTGAAGATATTGCGACTGCTACTGCTAAAAGAAGCGAAGTTAATGCAATAATGACATTCTTTTCTACCACAAATAAAGCGATAGGTATCATCGCTATACCAAAGAGAATATATGTTATTGTGGCAATAATATTTCTAATCTTCATTTCTTTAATAAGTCTTTATAATTGGTGACTAAATTGAGATGGTATTGATTAACTAATTCCATCGCATATTCATGATCCGCAATATCAAAGTCACCTGGATTATGGGCGTCCACTCCAATAGTGACTTTAACGCCATATTCACTTACTATTCCCCAAAAATCAGGATATGGGTAGTGGAATCCGGAATATTTTAAATACCAACCTCTAATACCATTAAGATTGATTTCTAAAGGAATATCATATTTCTTCGCTGCTTCGCATATGCGACGTGTTATCTCTACCGCTTTATCATCAAATGCGGTTAAGTGTCTCACAAAATAATCTGGGTGGCAGACATAGGAGAATAGTCCTAATTGCATGCCTTTAATCATGTCTTCCACGTATAAATCAATCGCTTCATATGGATCGCGATTATCAAAATACCATTCATATTGGTCATCACTATTGATATAACAATGTTGACCTAAAATTAAGAAGTCTAATCCCTTTTCTTTTAATAAGAATTCATAGTAATCATGCATCTTAGGGAAATACTCGCATTCCATACCTAAAAGAATGGTAATTTGGTCTTTATATTTTTCTTTTAAAGCATTGATACAAGAGATGTAATTATCAATTAAAGAATAATCGCCTCGAATTCCATTTTGCGGTCTACCTTTCACCATCATGTGGTCAGAAAAACCAACGACTTTAAAACCGTTTTTAATCGCCGCGAGGACATATTCTTCATCTGTACCTCTCGCGTGACCACATCTAAATGTATGGGTATGTATGTTGTAATCGAGTTGTTTCATATTAGATTAAATCTAATTCCTTCTTAATACCTTCTTTATCGAGGTTTTGACCGATAAACACTAATTTGATGAGCTTATCGCCATATTCTTCATCCCAGTCATGAGCGAAGTTGGCATCATTTTTAATTAAATATCTAAGTTGTCTCTTAGAAAGAGTTTCACTATACCATTGACCGGTAACTTTACAACTTCTTTGTCTTCCTGCGGATTCATAGACATAAGCGTTTTGTTTATCATCGTTAAAATAGACAATACCTTTCGCTCTGATGATGTTACGACCATTATTATTTGCCCAATCAATGAATTTATCTTTATCAAAGGCTCTTCTACGGTAATAGACAAAGGTATTTACATCATATTCATCCGCGGTGCCTTCATCATCGTTTTCACCAATGCCGTGTTCGTGATGGTGGTGATGATGGTGATGGTGACCTTCTTCATGTTCATGATGATGCTCATGCTCATCTTCATCGTCGTCATCGTCATCATCGTCATGATGGTGATGTTCTTCTTCTTTATCCGCATCAACTTCGTTGGACCAGTCTTCAAATTCTCTAACCCAGGCCGCGGAAGTAGAGGCTTTATCAAAATCAAATAAGTTGGTGTCGATAATGTCATCGATATTGACGTTACAATAATCAACTTCAATGATCTTCGCGCTTGGTTGAATAGCTTTAATCGCCAATTTCACTCTTCTAAGTTCTTCTTTAGAAATTTCGCTAACTTTATTTAATAAAATAACATCGCAGAATTCCATTTGTTGGATAATGAGGTTTTCTAAGTTTTCTTCGCCTCTTTCCACATCTTTTAATCCTTCGCCACAGCCAAATTCATCCACTAAGCGGAGCGCGTCAGTGACGGAAACAATCGCATCTAAAGTATAGAATTCTGGTAACTTTTGTCTTTTGAATTCTTCCTTCATGTAACTAATCGTTTGAGCGATTGGTACTGGTTCACAAATACCGCTTGCTTCAATGAGAATGTGATCGAATTTTTGACTATTCACTAATTCGGCAAGCTGATCGATTAAATCTTTCTTTAAGGTGCAGCAGATACAGCCATTTTGTAAGGCGACAAGGTTATCATCCTTACTAGAGACAACGCCACCCTTTTGGATGAGTTCCGCGTCAATATTGACTTCACCTAAGTCATTAACGATAACCGCCATATGATGGTTATTCGTATTTTTTAAAATATGATTAATCAAAGTGGTTTTACCACTTCCTAAATATCCGGTGATTAAAGTAATAGGGACAGTTTTAAAATTTTCCATAAGTAAAATTTCCTTTCGTTAAATATTCTATCACATTATCACCATTCAAGGTGATAAAAAAAAGACCGTTTTGCAACGGTCTTTGATAATTAATTAATATTAATTATTGAGCGTTTGATACTAAGACGTATTTGCTTAAATCACTTGGAACATCAACTGTAACGTTGTTGCTGTATTTAGCGTTAACGGAAACACTTGTTGTGCAACCTAATTCGAATGTGCCTTTGATTTCAAATGGCATTTCAGCACCGGTTAAAGCAATCATATCTTCGAGTTTACCAGAAACTTTTAAGGATTCGCTTTCACCAACGTAAGAGATGCAACCATTCTTGTCTAAGACAACGGCTAATTCGAAGTTTAAGTTTTCAACTAAAGAATCGATTAATGCACCAGCCATTGCTAAGCTAGCTTTTGTGTCGTCATCCATTGAGTTAGCAACGAGAGCGAGTGTACCAACGATGTCAGCTTTGTTAACGGAGAGTTTAACACCAACACCACCATCTTTATATGTAGTGAATTGGAAGTTGTCGTCTAATTGATAATTTTGGAGTAATGGGAACAATAATGAAACAGATTGTGGATCAATTGCTCCTGCTAAGGACCAAGCTGTTGGGCTGACTTCCATTTGAGAACCAGTTGTGTAGAACTTTCTGTTTGGGAAAGCTTCGTTTAACATAGCGAGTAAGTCGATTTCGAAGGATGCTGGTTCTTCTTCACTTCCTTCTTCTGCGGATGCAGCGAGGGAAGCGTTGATGATTTGGTCATAACCTAAATCTTTAATGAGATCGTTAGCGACTTTGGAAAGGCCACTTAATGTTGTGTCGATATTTTTATCGGCGATATCAACATATGTATTGCCTTCTTCACTTACGTAAACACTGAAGTTTGCTTTGACTGCTTGTGTCTTGTTGACATCTTTAGCTGTGATCTCTAAGGTTTCAGCTTCCATGTTGAGGGCGATAGCTGGTAATTTACCACTTAAGGATAACTTGCCACCTAAATCTGTACCTTTGACAGAAAGGGAACC
>JAILGI010000005.1 GCA_024696885.1 Bacilli bacterium | reverse complement strand
CTTCTCTTGCTAAAGAACACCATCTTTTATATTCATTTAAAATGTCGTTTTTCATACTACTTAAATAATAAATGCTTTTATGCTCTTTGTAATACAAAAATACAATTGTTTATTAATTTATAGAAACAAAAATGGCTTTTAGAAGCCACTTATTGTTGTTTGTTCTTTTTCTTCTCTAATGTTAGTAAGAATATTCCTATAAGGAAAAGCACTATACCAGTAATACCAATAGCGAGATAGATAAAGAAATATTCTTTACCAATATTAACAATAGTTAAAGGAATACCATACGCCATACAGGCCAGGGTAATGATGTCGTAAATTGTAAATAGAACTTTCTTCATAATTATCTTAATTATACAGGATATTTTATCGTTAATTTTGTAAAAATAATCATGAAAATATCATAAAAGTAAATTTTTAATTCATTCTTTAGAAAAAAGGCGCATAATAGCACTTGTGCTTTTATGATTCCGACGATTATTATCTCTAGCATTACATTCATAACCGTAACCCTATCCATCCTCTTCTTTCCTAAGATTAGGGTAGGCAAATTTTCTATACCTACATATTGGATTATCGCTTTAATTGGGGCGGTTATACTTTTAGCAACAAACTTAGTTCCTATTAAGGATGTAATGTCAGAATTAACTAACGATTCATCAATCAATCCACTTAAGATTATTGTTTTATTCTTTTCAATGACTATATTATCCATCTTCTTAGATGAAGTTGGATTATTTAAATACCTCGCTAATGTTGCCGCAAATAAGGCCAAAAACAATCAATTTGCTTTATTTACAATCTTCTATGTTTTAACCGCAATATTAACAATATTTACATCCAACGATATTGTTATTCTTACATTTACTCCTTTTATTTGCTTCTTTTGTAAGAATTCCAAAATCAATCCTATCCCATACTTAGTAGCGGAATTCTCCGCGGCTAATACGTGGTCATTGATGCTAATTATCGGTAACCCTACGAATATTTATTTAGCCACCTCTGCAAATATTGGATTCTTTGAATATTTTAAGATTATGGCTTTACCCACAGTTTGTGCGGGTTTAATTGAATACGCTGTTTTGGTGTTGATTTTCTTTAGAAAACTAAAGACCCCATTACAAATAACACACGAAGAATATCACATTGAAAATAAGGTGGCTTTAGTTGTGGGTGTGGCCCATTTATTAACTTGTTTAGGTTTCTTAGTTTTCTCTAGTTATTTGAACATCGAAATGTGGCTAGTGGCGTTAATTTGTGCGTCTTCCTTACTTATTTTCACTTTCATGATGTGCATAATAACAAAAAAGAACTGGAATTATCTAACCGGTTCTTTAAAGAAATTACCATATCCTTTAATTCCATTCTTCTTATCAATGTTTGTCATTGTCGTATCACTTAATTATCAAGGTATCTCTGATAAACTTGCTGAACTATTAAGTCACACGAACACCATTTGGACTTATGGATTCTCTTCTTTCTTTGTGAGTAATCTCATCAACAATATTCCAATGAGTATTTTATTTACTGATATGTGTAACAATAATATGGCGATTTACGCCACAATTGTGGGTAGCAATATTGGAGCGTTCTTAACTCCAACCGGTGCGCTTGCCGGAATTATGTTTATTAATTTAGTGAATGAACACGAAACAAAATATTCATTCCTTGATTTCGTTAAATATGGGTCATTAGTGTCACTACCAATTATCGCAGTGGCGTTATTGACATTATCTATTGGTCTGTAGGTAAATCGTTATCACCGATTCGATTTCGAATTTCGATATATTTTTCTTTGTGTTTTAAAAACACTTCCGCAATTTTGGGATCAAAATGATTTCCTGACTTTTCTTTCATAAGTCTTATCGCTTGATCCATTGGCAAAGCTTCTCTATAGCAGCGTCTACTAACTAGCGCATCAAAGACATCAGCGACTGTCATTAATCTTGCACATAACGGTATTTCTTCACCTTTTAATCCTTTTGGATAACCATTTCCATCCCATTTTTCATGATGGTAAGTGGCGATATCAGAGGCAAAAGATAAATATTCTTCATCAGTAACACCCGCGAGAACTTGTCTCACCACATCACCACCAAAGACGGCGTGTTTTTTAATCTCTTCATATTCTTCAGGTGCTAATTTACCTGGTTTTTTCAAAATCTTATCAGAAACAAGGATTTTACCAACGTCATGCATTGGAGCAAGAGTGTAAAGTAATTCGATATAATGGTCTGTTAAAACATCAGCGTAAACGCCTTCTGCACGACAATCTTCCACTAAAACTTTGATATATTCACTAGTTCTCGCAACGTGCTTACCTGTTTCACCATCTCTACTTTCGATGAGGTTAGCTAATCCGGTAGTGATTTTCATTTGCATTTCCGCTATTCTCTTTTGCTGATTTAATAGTTCGGCATTCATATCTTGTGTAACAAGATCGTTATAGTAGGCGTAACACAAACAAGAACTAATCGCGACCGCTAAATAGGCAACATGTAATTCATCATTAATAGTCATTGGAACAATACCGGCGACTAAAACAACGACAACCATAAAAATGGTACCTATATCACGATGGTTAAATCTTCTACCCGCAATAACAAGAGCCACCAACAAATAGGCCAAACTTACACAATACATGGCGATATAAATCTTGAATCCATCTCCACGAGCATAAGGATTTTCTGTAAAAGAGAAAATAAACTTAAATGGCGCAGATATAGCTTCAGTTAATAAGTTAACGCCAAAGTACGCAACAGCGATTCTACCTTGATATTTAAGACCTAAAGCACCAGCGAATAGCATGGCCAAACACGGGGAGATAGAGAATTGAAGAACAGTTAATATGGTTAATGGGATTTTAAATTTACTATCGTAATAGCCACAGTGTGCAGCGAATTCCGCAGCGGAACAAAATGCAATAGAGGCGAATGTAGCGATAAACCATGCCTTTTGTGCTTTATTAAAGCCAGAGTAACTCAAAACATGGATTGTCATCGCAATCATGAGACACGCTATTAAGATGGTCATGGCCATGTATAAAGTCATACTTTAATTCACCAGGACCTCATTGTATCACAAAATACAGATTTAAAAAACAAATTTTTTGTTTTTTAAAAATAACCGTAAAATACACTACTTTTCTTGTCAATTTGCACAAAAAAAGGATCCCCACAAAGGGGACCCTAACTACCTAAGTTATTCTTCTTTTGGTGTTTCTTTTTTCTTGCTGATGACTTTGTCACCGAAATAACCGAGTAGCAATGATTTGAGATCAATACCTAAGGTTTTATTTAAACCTGCGAAGATTTGATCACCATGTTGTTGAATTTCACTAACGAGTTTTGCTTCGTTTCCTTCACCGTACATTGTGATACCATCGATTTGAGCAAGGGCGGCAGCAATTGGTTCTGCATAAGCTCTTACTGTTTCTGGTAAGACATTGGATTCAAGGATGAGTTTTAATGTCGCAGCATCGTTATAGGATTTCATAGCATCGGCTTTTGCTTTGATGGCGTCGGCTTCCGCTTGGCCTTTGGCTTCAATACCTTTGGCTTCCGCTAAAGCGGCTTCTTTATTAGCTTCGGCTTCAATTCTAACAGCTGTCGCAGATTCTTCACGGGCTTTTCTTTCCGCTTCAGCGGCAACTTTCTTAATTTCCGCTTTTCTTTGTGCTTCCACTAATTCTGCATCAGCAACGGTTTTTCTCTTGAAGAGTTCTGCTTCAGCAGCTTTTTCAGCGGCGTATTTTTCCGCATCGGCTTTCTTATTAATTGTGGCCGCTAATTTCTTTTCTGCTAATTCAACTTCTTTATTACCAAGTTCAACTTCGCGTTCTCTCTTAGAAATCTCAGCATTAGTTGTGGCAACGTTGATTTCTTCTTGTCTCTTTTGCTCTTGGATCTTATATGCTGCATCAGCATCCGCTTTCGCGGTGTCTGTTTGAATCTTCAATTCTGCTTCTTTTAAGGCGTATTGAGTATTCTTTTGGACGATAACAGTCTTTGAATTAACTTCTGCTTCGTTTGCATCTTGAGCGGCTTTTGCTCTAGCAATGCTGACATCTCTTTCAGCGTTTGCCTTAGCAATCGCAGCTTCTTTAGAGATTTGAGAGATGTTATCGATACCTAAGTTTTCAATAACATTATTTCTATCTGAGAAGTTTTGAATATTGAAGTTAACTAGTTCAATACCTAGTTTGCCCATATCAGGAATTACGTTTTCTTGAACTTTAGTGGCAACACCTTTTCTGTCTTGGACGAGTTCGCGGATACCAACTGTACCGACGATTTCTCTCATATTGCCTTCAAGAACTTGTTTGACTTGTTCAATTAAGTCTTCTTGATTCATTCCTAATGTGGCTTCAAAGGCTCTTTCAAGGAGTTCAGGATCGCTTGATATCTTGAGGTTAGCTACACCATCAACATTGATATTGATAAATTCGTGTGTGGGAATAGGTTCACGTGTCTTAATATCAACCTGGAAAACCTTTAATGATAAACGGTCTTTTCTTTGTAAGAAGGGAAGTCTCCAACCGGCTTGTCCTCTTAAGATTTTTCTTTTTCCTAATCCAGAAATCATAATTGCTTCATCTGGACCAGCTTTTGTGTAGGAGCACGCAATAAAGATAATCAATACAGCAGCAATAACTACACCAATAATTAACCATACCCACCATTCCATAATTTTTTCCTCCTTAATAAATTACTTTTGTCCCGCGGAGATGAGAATCGTCAATACGTTCTCTTCTGGATCCCAACTTGTTTCGTATTGGACAGGGACTTTCGATAGTGTGATTTTGAGAGTTTCTCCAATTTGTTTCATCAGTGAAGTTGAAGAGATTCTCGCAAAACTTTTGTGTCTCTCAATTTTTAACAAGCAACTTTCATCAAGATCACCAGTTTCCACGACCGCTTTGGTCAGCGGTTGAACAACTATGTTTCCATTATCATCAAGACCTACTTGCACTTTGTATGCACTTTCGAATGGATACATCGCTGTGGTATTCAATGTAATGTTGTTTGAATAGAGAGATGCAACGCCATTTTTGGCTTTAACATTGAACCATTTTATCATTGGTTTTAACTCCTTTCACCATAATAATACATTTTTATACATAAGATTACAAATAAATTCGGAAAAATCGTATTTCGAAAAGAAAAACACGCTGTTTAGCGCATATTTCCTATGTATTTATATGAATATTGATGTTTTTATTAACGCAAGAATAAATTAAACTTTTAATATATCTAAAAACATTTATTATTTAAGAAAGGGAGAAAAACTATGAACAACAAAATTAAATACTCTGGATTGCTCACTTTTACACTATCGATAGTCGCTTTCCTCTTAGATGCTGTTTCCACCATTTCATCTTTTGATTCAATAAACACCCTAACTGGAACAGATAAAACCGTAGCTATGATTGTTGCTTGTGGCGAACTTGCTATTTGTTTAGTTATTATCGTAAATTCATTATTTGGCATTCGTTATTTGCTTAAGCCTAAAGATAATTTTGCAGCAACAAGAAGGGGCATTGATGGATTGGGTTGTTTTGCCATTTATATTGCTATTATTACAGCATTTTCATTATGGGATCTTGTAACATACGCAAAAGAAAATGGTTATGATTATTCGATCCCAATTTCTTCCTATGTGATAATTGGCTTGTTCTTTGTGGGTTCTCTCCTCGCTTTGGTTGGATCTTCTAAAAAGTTACCACTTAGCAAAAGCATTAAGTGTGGATTAGGATTATTAGCTTGTTTGCTTATCTTCGTTGCTTACATCTTTGTTATGACAACAGGAAGCAATCAACAAATGTTTTTCTGGGCTTTTTCAATCACTTATCTCACTTCAATTGTTGTATTGGCGGCATTTATCTTCTTTTCAATGGAAGTCAAATAATTGTCAAACAAAAAACCTCCCTTAATTTTTCTTTAAAGGTGAGGTTTTTTTGTGCTTAAATGACTAAAAGATAAGGGAACCAAAATTCTTTCTTGAATCTAATACACGATAAATCACCATATTTTGTTCTTCAAGAGAGTACAAAACAACATATCTTTTATTTTCCCGAAATCATATTATTAATGAGCTTCTTGGATTCTTCCAAGGAATAATCATTTTCACCAGCAAGTCTTGCAGCGAGAGATTCCAATACTAATTGCTGAGCTCGTAATTCTTGCCCTCTTTTTTCAAAAGAAGCAATATCCATTACTACCAATTCACCTTGGCCATTTTTAGTCAAATAAATTGGTTCACCGCTTTGTTTGCATTTATCAACCACTTCGTTATATTTCAAGCGGATATTTGCAGATGCCATTATTATCATAACAAACCTCCATTATCATATTTTGTCAAAATAATTATGCGGATTTTTTCTTTCTTCCCACTAATGCTTTGACTAATGCGGTAATAGTAACAATTAATGGAGTGAAGACAACAATTAATGTAGCGATGTTAATGCTTGCAGTAAAGGCGACTGGTAAGATACCAAAGCCACCATTACTTGGTGCGTCTAAGTCATTGCCTAACGCGACAAAGTATAAGACTGTAGTAATTAAAGCTAAGCATAAGCCAGCGATCGCTAATGGGAGTAAGAACTCTTTTCTTTTCTCCGCTTTAAGTTGGTTATAGTAGAATTCCCACACCATCATGAGGAAGCAGTTAACGAAGTAAATTAACACTAATGCGACACCATAGAAGGC
>JAILGI010000097.1 GCA_024696885.1 Bacilli bacterium | reverse complement strand
CTGTGCTTGGCAGAAAGGATCTAACGAGAATACTAACGGACTTCTTAGAGAGTTCTTTCCTAAAGGCTATAATTTAAGCAGATATACCCAGGTTTATATTGATAAAAAAGTGAACTTGATTAACAATAGACCTAGGAAATGTAACAACTGGATATCTCCATCAAAATTGATGTCTGAAGCTATCTCGAAGTGTTGCACTTAAGATTACAATTTACCATATTTGCCTACATCTAACAATACAGAAATATTAGATATTTAAAATATTTATTTTAGTGTGGTAATTGCATTAAAATGAAAACATGAAATCTAAATCTTTATTCCTACTATTTATGGCAACTTTTATGTTGCCATCTTCTTTGGCTGGATGTTCGAAAAAAGGTCCTTTTGGTGATCCTGTCGACCCAAAAGACCAGCCAATTCAACCTTTAGATCACCTTTAAGGACGCTATATTTGCTAATGACATATTTGAATTAGATTTATATAACGGCACAGTGCTTAGCGCTGACACACTAAAGAATTTCGAAGGAATAGTGTACAATTTATAACTGTTCTTAATAATTCTTTGAAATTAGACAAAACAAAATAAAGTATTAACTAGATAGTTATTCTTATAAAATATAAGAGAAGCAATTTAAGGAGAATTTTGTATGCAATTAGTAATATTAGCCGCTGGTATGGGATCAAGATTCGGTGGTCTCAAACAAATGGAGCCAATGGATGATTATGGAAACTTCATTTTAGATTACTCTATCCATGATGCCATCCTTGCGGGTTTTGATAGTGTTATCTTTATTATTAAAAGAGAACACTTGGAAATCTTTAGAGAAACAATCGGTAAGAGAGTGGAACCATTAATCAAAACCGAATATGCCTTCCAAGAATTAAACGATTTACCAGAAGGATTTACTTGCCCAGAAGAAAGAGCAAAACCATGGGGTACCGCTCATGCTATTTTAGCAGCCCGTAATCTCATTAGAGATGATTTTATCATCATCAATGGTGATGACTATTATGGACAAGAGACATACAAAGTCGCCGCTGACTATATTAGAGGCTTACCAAAAGGCAGCAAAGGCAAATACGCTAACGTGGCCTTTAGAGTGGCTAATACACTTGCCGAAAACGGCTCTGTTAAAAGAGGCGTTTGCTTCCAAGATGAAAACAATTATTTAACAAAGATGATTGAATCCAGCGTAGAACGCAAAGAAGATGGTAAGATCCATGCTGCGCCATTAGATGAAAATCTTCCCTCCTTTATTTGCGAAGATAACCAATTAGTGTCTATGAACTTATTCGTGTTCACAAAAGATATCATTGAAATATTAAAAGAAAGATTCCCTCTCTTCTTAAAAGAGAACATCAACAATCTTAAAAGCGAATTCTTAATTCCAGAAGTTGTCTCTGAAGTAGTAGGAGAAGGCAAAGCCACTTTACAATTATTAGAAACACCATCAGTTTGGTATGGTGTCACCTATAAAGAAGACAAACCATCTGTGGTCAAAGCCTTAAAAGCTTTAACCCAAAAAGGTTTATACAAAGAAGGATTATATTAATCCATTTGAGGCCATAAATGACACCTAGGCAGTTTTTATATATATTGTTAGCAAGTGCGACTGTCCTGTCGTTTATTTGGTTATTCTTTAATCGTGAGCGATTAAAAGCCAAGTGGTGGGAAGTTTTAATCGTGGCTATTTTGCACACCGTATTTGGTATGGGATGTGTGCTTTTATTCGCCATTATTGAAGGCGCTAATCCAGGTGCAATATCGATGTTTGGTGGCATCTTTTTCATGCCTCTTTTCTACTTTGTTTATGCGAAAATTAAAAAATTACCTTTCGGTGTCGTTTTTGATACATTTCTCATCTCATTAACAGTTACTTTATTGCTTTCTCGTGTCCATTGTCTATATGCTGGATGCTGTATTGGCAAATACATCGGTGACTCCGATATTCGTTATCCAACTAGAGAAATAGAAATTGGCTTCCATACCATATTTATTACCACTATGATAATCTTTATTTATAAAAAGATTATGCCAGGTAGATTATACCCAGTTTATTTAATATCCTATGGTGTATTTAGATTTACCATCGAATGGTTTAGAGAATCCAGTACTTATTCCTCTTTCCATATCGCTCATGTCTGGTCCGTTATCGCATTTTTAGTGGGAACTGGTCTTCTCATCTTTTTGCGATTCTACAAAAAAGACGAATATTTAGCTTAACTAGCGTAAATCGCCACTCTTTTTGGGATTTTTGACATTTAAACTAAGGCTTAAATAAGTCTTTTTTATTTAAAATTAAAAGACTTTGATTATTTTTCGATGACCCCATTTATTAAAAAAATGTTTCCATTGATAAATATTTTATTTATAATATTTGCGATAAAGGCAAAACCGGAGTAATCCGGTGACGCAAAACTAGAGGGACTATTAAGTAGTTAGCCAGTTGCCAAGGAATTTATTCTAAGGAACTGGGTTTTTTATTTAATGGCAGAAAGATCAGGAAATAAGAATATTAAAATTGTCGCCGCCACAGCGATGACGATTTTTTCGTTGTTCTCCGTTTTCTCTGCATCCTATGCCTGGTTCATGGCAATTAGAAATTCTAAGAGCTTAACTGATGGCTTTGATGTTAAGGTTGTCAGCGGCTATTTCAATAAAATGACCATTCATAACAGCGTTAGTGTTTCTAATAGCCTTATTCAATTTGACTCAACACCCGAAATCACTGTCACTGTTACCAATAGAAATACTGGCGCCACAACTGAAACACATCGTGATGAAGAAAATCCAGTCTTTCCTATGGGGACATATGACTATCTTGAAAAAAGCCACCCAGTGTTAATGCTTATTAAGATTGGCGAAGAAACTAATGCGAATGGTTGTTCAGTAACCGCTAGCAGTGTTTTACATGTAGATGCTCATGCCACCACCTCTTATTTTGTTGGTGATATGGCTGCAGGTAGAGTAATTTATGACCAAGAAAGTATTGATCCTTCTAATGGTCATATCAATCCATTAAGTTCTGTTGTTTCTTATAAGAGCACTTATTATGGAAGCGACACTGAATTTAATGGCATTTACCATGAAAGCGGTTATACTCACGATAATGTAACTTACAATACGTATGATATTACAACTGCTTCTTTAACTAATACCGTTGGTTCTTTTACTGAATTTAACCAAGATGATACATACAAAACATACAAAAAAGATAGAGTTGTTTTTACAACAGAGAAATTTAACTATGATGAATCAGTAAAATCTTATAACGTTAGATATGTTGCTGTCGTATTCGATTATTATGAAGCTGCAGTTGAAGCTATTTACAGTGCCTTTATTGGCAGTCCTGCTTTAGATAATCAACTTCTTTTCAACTGCGATTGGACCATGGAGATTTAACTTATGAAAAGAAAAGGTTATATCTCTTTAATGGTCTCTTTAATCGCCGCTTCATTGACCGCTGCGGCGACTGGTACTATTTCATGGTTTATCAATCACATCAACGTTGACTTGAAAAATGATATTACCGGAAGTAGTAATGGTGCTTATTTTGCTAGGGGAACTGGTACAAGTGGTGACCCATTTATCATCAACGATGCTCGTCACTTCTATAATTTAGCGTGGTTACAATATCTCGGATATTTTAATAAAAATATTTTAGGTGCATCAGAGGGATCAACATATTTTGAAATTGATTCATCTCTTACTGTACCATTAGATATGTCTGGTTGGATTTTGCCCCCTATTGGTACTTCTTTATATCCTTTTGTTGGCAATTTTAATGGTAATGGCAAAGTTATCTCTGGTTTAAACACCATCAATTCCTCAACACCTGCTGATTACATTAAATATCCTTCCGCAGTGAGAAGTGCTGGAACCGTTATTAACATTAACGTTTTAGGCGCTTTCGGTGTTTATGGTACTTACAATCTAAACAATAGTGCGGTTTATCCTGTAGATGATCCAGAAACAACTCTTGTCCCTGCTTATACTGAAACATGTTCCATTAGGAATGTTACTTTTGATAATTCACATGTCACAAACTATCAAACATCCACAATCGCGGGCATTGCGGTTGGATATGTTAACGCTTCT
>JAILGI010000085.1 GCA_024696885.1 Bacilli bacterium | reverse complement strand
AGCGGATCAATTAATTGAAGGTGAATTCCCAGATGCAGATGTCAATGGTATGACCAATGACCAAATGATGGATTTCATTAGAAATAATCACGTTAAATGTCCAAACTGTGGCAGTGAAAATTTCACCGATATTCGTCAATTTAATATGATGTTTAAAACACATATTGGTGTTACAGAAGATAGCAAATCCACCGTCTATTTAAGACCAGAAACCGCGCAAGGCGTCTTCGTTAACTTTAAGAACGTTATTCGTTCTACAAGAAAGAAACTCCCTGTTGGAATTTGTAATGTCGGTCGTGCCTTTAGAAATGAAATTACTCCTGGACAAATGACCTTTAGAACACGTGAATTTGACCAAATGGAAATGGAATTTTTCTGCAAACCAAATACCGATTTAGAATGGTTTGCCCATTGGAAGAATTACTGCATTGACTTTGTCAAACATTCCCTTTGCATTAAAGAAGAGAATTTAAGATTCCGTGATCATGAACCGGCTGAATTAGCGTTCTATTCCAAAGCCACAACTGACATTGAATATTTATTCCCGTTTGGTTGGGGTGAAGTTTGGGGTATTGCTGATCGTACCGATTACGATTTAAAACGCCACCAAGAACACAGTGGTGAAAACCTCGAATATCTCGATCCTGAAACCAACGAAAAATACATTCCATATTGTATTGAACCATCTGTCGGTTTAGACCGCTTAGTCTTAATGACTTTATGCGACGCTTATGATGAAGAACAAATTGGTGAAAACGATACCCGTATCGTCATGCATTTAGCACCATCCCTCGCACCATATAAAGCCGCGGTTCTTCCATTAAGCAAAAAGTTAGAAGAAAAAGCCCACGAAATCGAAGGCATTCTCAATAAATATTTAAATGTCATCTATGATGACACAGGCAGTATTGGTAAGAGATATCGCCGCCAAGATGCCATTGGAACCCCATTCTGTGTGACTGTTGACTTCGATACTTTAGAAGACAACCAAGTGACTATTAGAGAAAGAGATTCCATGCAACAAGTTCGTTTACCAATTGAAAAATTGGTCGAATATTTATCCATTAAAACATTCTTTTAAGAGGTAGTTATGCCCATTGATGAAGATTTAAAGAAAGCTGTATTGGACCATGCGAAAATTGAAGAAGTTGTTTCTTCCTTTTTGCCAACCATTAAAAAGGGCAAAGATTATGTGGCCAAATGTCCTTTCCATGATGACACTAATCCATCAATGCGCATTTCTCCATCCCGCCACATTTTTAAATGCTTTGTTTGTGGCACCGGTGGAGATGCTATTAGTTTTGTAAGTAAATATCTTCATATTCCGTATCGTGAAGCGATGATTAAAGTTGCGGAAATTTCGGGATATGATGATCCAAGATTAAAAAATCAAACAAATAGTAGACCTGTCGATCAAAGAAAAACCACTTTATTAAAGTGTTTAAAAGATTTGAGCCTTTATTATTCCTATGCTTTAAGTACACCGGAAGGTAAAGAAGGCTTAGATTATCTTAATAACCGTCAATTAGACGCTTCAATGCGCGAAAAGTACCGCTTAGGTTACGCTTTTAATGATGGTAAAGCGACCATTGATTTCTTAACTAGTCGCGGTCATTCTTTAAAGACAATCGAAGATACTGGCATCGCCATTATGAGTAATGGCAAATATCGCGATAGAAGCGAAGGAAGAGTCATCTTCCCATTATTTGATATCGATGGTAATGTAATTGGCTTCTCTGCGCGCAGAATCAAAAACAATGATGACGCGAAATACGTCAATTCACCAGAAACCTATCTCTTCCATAAAAGCAGTGTTTTATATAACTACCATATTGCTAAAGAAAAAGCGCGTATCGCTGGTCATATCTATGTCCTAGAGGGATTTATGGATGTCTTTGCTTTAGCGAGAATCGGTATGGATAACGCTGTCGCGATTATGGGAACCGCCTTAACACAAGAGCACATCGCTTTATTAAGACAATTAAATGTTGAAATTAGAATGTGCCTTGATGGTGACCTTCCAGGACAAACTGCAACATTAAAATGCGCCAAGATGCTCTCTGAAAGTGGTCTTAAAGTCAGCATTGTCGACAATCAAAACAGTTCACGCGACCCGGATGAAATCTTAAATCAAGATGGACCAGACGCATTAAGAGTTTATTTGAATAAACTCCTTTCTTATGAAGACTTCGTTCTTAACTATTATAAAAACAGTAATCCATTAACCACGAATGAACAAAAGAAGAAGCTCATCGCGGAATTTATGCCCATATTATTGAGATTAAAATCACAATTAGATTTTGATAATTACGTACATAAGCTCTCTATCATCACTGGTTACGATTATGAATCAATTAGAGATTTAGTTTCTAGAAGCCGCAACAAGAGCGAAGAAGAAACTAAAAAAGAAGTTCGTATCTTCCATCCAGAAGCGAAGCTGTTAAAGAGACTTCAAATTGCAGAACGCGAACTCCTTTATCAAATGCTCCATAATCCAGAAGCGGTGGTCTTTTATGAGCATAACGTAAATTCATTCTATGATGAGATTTACCGCAACATCGCTAATTTCATCATTGATTATGCACAAAATCACGCTTCCTTTAATGTCTTAGATATCATTAGTAATATCGAGCAAAGTGAAAGTGAAAATAAAGAACAATTATTAGAAGAAATCACTGCCTTATGCTTTGAAAATACCCATCCAAAACATTGCAGTGTGGAATTATTAGATAACTTACTTTCTTCTATAAAAGAAGAAAAAGAGAAAATATTTGAAAAAGATATGCTCGAACAATCCTTAAAAGATAAAGATGAATTAGAACGAGCAAGAATATATAGCGAATACAATCGCCGTCGTAAAATTGATGACAAATAGGAGGATTTAATTTATGGCCAAAAAAGAACAAGAAGCACCCGCCGTGAAAAAGGGACGCGGGAGACCAAGAAAAACTCTTGAGGAGCAAGTCTTAGCACCTTCTAAGAAAGGCAAGAAAGCCGCTCCAAAGGAACTAGAAACTCTTGAGGAAATCAAAGAAAAACTTCTTAAAAAAAGCAAAAACCAAGGCTACATCGACCAAAGCGAAATATACGAAGAATTAAATAATTACGAAATTGAAGAAGATGTCATCAACGACTTGATGGCATTCTTCAAAGAAAATGAAATCGATGTCCTCACCGAAGAAGACGATATCGACGAAGACAATTTAGACTCTATCGATGAAAGCAAAATTGACTTAAATGAAAATCCTGATGATGCCTTATTAGATGACGATGAAGAATATGATGGTGGCGAAGATGAAGATTTAGATATCGACATTGATCATTTAGATATTTCTTTAGGCAGTGAAGTTCGTGTTAATGACTCTGTTAAGATGTATCTTAAAGAAATTGGCAAATATGACTTATTGAAGCCAGAAGATGAACCAATCCTCGCAAAAAAGATTCTCGAAGGCGATGAAGACGCGAAAAATACACTTATCAACGCTAACTTACGTTTAGTTGTTAACATCGCTAAACACTATGTTGGTAGAGGTATGGCTTTCCTTGATTTAATTCAAGAAGGTAACCTTGGCTTAATGAAAGCCGTTGATAAATTCGACTATGAAAAAGGCTTTAAATTCTCTACATACGCGACCTGGTGGATTCGTCAAGCTATTACAAGGGCTATTGCTGACCAAGCGAGAACCATTCGTATTCCTGTCCATATGGTGGAAACCATCAATAAAATGACGAGAATTCAACGTCAATTAATTCAAGACTTAGGTAGAGAACCAACCGCGGAAGAAGTATCCGAAGCGATGAATGGTGAACTCTCACCAAAGAGAATTAGAGAAATTCAAAGAATCGCGATGGAACCAGTCTCCTTAGAAACCCCAATCGGTGAAGAAGATGACTCCCATTTAGGTGACTTTATCGAAGATAAAGATAACGAATCTCCAGTCGAATACACCACAAGACAACTCTTAAAAGAAGAACTCTATTCTGTCTTAAAAGAATTATCCGATAGAGAGGAAAGAGTTATCCGTCTTAGATATGGTTTAGACGACAATAGACCAAGAACATTAGAAGAAGTTGGTCGCGAATTTAACGTTACCAGAGAAAGAATTCGTCAAATTGAAGCAAAAGCCATTAAAAAACTCAGACATCCAACCCGTTCTAAACGCCTTGGTGATTATAAAGGAAAGATTTAATGTCTTATTTATCTAAACGCTTACAAACCATCCACGATATGGTGCCTAATAGCATCACTGCGGATATTGGTAGTGATCATGGAAAACTCATGATTGCTCTCTTTCGTAGTGGCACAATCTCTAAAGGCTATGCGATAGAGAACAAAAAAGGACCTTATCAAAGATTAGTACGCGCTTTAGAACAAGAAGATTTATTCGACCATATCATTCCATTGTTTAGTGATGGAGTCGAAGATTTACCCGCGCATTTGAAAACTATCATTTATGCGGGAATGGGTGGAGAAAATATCATAGATATTTTAGAAAAGCATCCAAACAAACTTAAATTAGTGCAAACAATCATCGTTGATGCCCATGGGGCGATTATGAAAGTGAGAGAAAAAATCTCTTCTTTAGGTTTTGTCATCGCTGATGAAAAAATGGTCAAAGAAGAAGACCAATATTATGAAATCATCAAATTCATTCGCGCGGATATTGCCACCTATAACGATAAAGATTTAGAATTCGGTCCTATTTTAAGAAACGAAAAATCCGCGGTGTTTAAGGAAAAATACATTTCCCGTATCCATGCGATAGATGAACTCTTAACCAAGGATTTACCAGTTCAACGCATCAACGAATTAAAAGAAGAAAAGCACCGTATTGAAGGCATATTATGAAAACCAATATTTTACTCAACAAATTAGCAAAAAGATTCCCCAAAAAATACGCCAAAATGAATCATGATTTTGTTGGCTTAATGGTGGGTAAAAAACCCGAAGAAGTTCATAAAATTGTTCTCGTTTTGGATTTGGATTGGGAAATATTTGATAAGGTAAAAGAGGTTAAACCAGATATAGTGATTACCCATCACCCCTTTATCTATGGTCCGAAGGGTAAAATCTTAAAATATGATATAAGCAAAAAAACCCTTTTTGACGCGTTAAATGAAGAGGGGATAGTTGTTTACTCATACCACACCAATTTCGACACTGGAAGAGGCGGAATGAACGATGCATTAGCGGCTTTATTATCCTTAAAAGATGTTTATACACCTGAAAAAGAAATCATGATGCGTATTGGCTATTTAGATAAACCGATGGAAGTCCATGATTTTGCTAGATACGCCGTTAAAGCATTTAACGTTGATTATGCTTTATTAGTAAATTATGGGAAGAAGATGGTGCAAAAGATTGGCATCGTCGGTGGTGGTGGTTCCCGTGATTATAAAGTCGCTTTATTAGAGGAATGCGATATCTATATTTCTGGCGATGCACCACATCACGTGAGAAGAGATGTCATAAATGACAAATTCAATTATTTAGATATGCCTCATGAAATTGAACATGCCTTTATGCCGCAAATGAAAAAAATCCTCTTAGAGATTGATGATTCTCTAGAGGTCATTACTTTTGATCACGAAAAATTACCAGAAGTTATTCTAAAGTAATAAGATTCTGATAGATGATATCAATCACATCGCGAGGGGTGGAAGCACCAGAAGAAATCGCGATGTGTTTTTTATTCTTTAAAGCTTCCACATCGACCTCTTCAGGATCGGAAACCATGAAAACATCAATGTTTGGATGAGTGGACTTAGCAATCTCGAATAATCGCTTGGAATTACTGCTCACTTGATCGCCCACGACAATGACAGCATCCACATCATCATCTAAATATTGAACCGCTTCTTGTCTCTTACGTGTTGTAGGACAAATTTCATTAGAGATTCTCGCGCCTGGAATATGAGATAAAATATCTTTATGAAGGTTAACGATGTCTAGGCTATTTAAAGTTGTCTGATTTAAGACAAAGGGGGATGGATCTTTAATTAAAGAATAATCAAATTTCTTTTTCTCGTCATAGAAACAAACGCCTTCGATAACACCGATAGCGATTTGTGTTTCTTGATGGTGTTCTTGACCGATATAAATGACTTGATGACCACTTGTGATTTCATCGACGATCTTTTTTAAATTGGAAGCGACTTTGGGACAAATAGCGTCATAGATAATAAGATGTTTGCTTTCCGCGATTTCTCTTTGTTCTTTGCTATGGCCATCCGCGTTAAAAACAATGACGTCTCCATCTCCGATGGAATCAAAAGATTTCACCATCTTGATTCCTTTATCATTTAATAGATTAACGACGTGATGGTTGTGTACAAGCATGCCTAAAATATAGACATTTTTATTGGGATAATCTTCTTTTGCTTGTAAAGCCACTTTTATTGCATGAGCAACGCCCGCACAATAACCTTTTGGTTCGAGAATACTAACTTTCATAAAATAACTAAAAATATGTTATCATATTTAACGGTAATTATTTATGGAAAATAAGAAAATTTATCTCGGTAGCCACGTTGGCATGAATGGTCCTGAATATTATTTAGGAAGTGTGAAAGAAGCTATTAGTTATGGTAGTAACACATTCATGTTTTATACAGGTGCCCCACAAAACTCATATCGCAAGCCCTTAAGTGAATTAAAAATTGAAGAGGGAAGAAAACTATTATTAGAATCTGGATTTGATGAATATAAATTAGTGGTTCACGCTCCATACATCATCAATGGAGCAAACCGCGCAAGAGAAGATATTTTGGATTTAGCTAAGCAATTAATTCTCTCTGAAGTGCAAAGAACTGCCGGTTTTCATGCCCATATTTTAGTGCTTCATCCCGGAAGCCATGTTAATCTCGGCGAAGATGTTGGCATTGATGCTTTGGTGGAGTGTTTAGACGACGCTTTATCTAAGGATAAAAGCGATGTTAAAATCGCCCTTGAAACAATGGCGGGTAAAGGCAGTGAAATCGGTATTACATTCGAACAAATCGCTCAAATTATTGAAAAATGCGCCTATAAAGATAGATTAGGTGTCTGTTTAGATACATGTCACATCTCTGACGCTGGATATGATGTTCATGACGTTGATGGTGTATTAGAAGAATTCAATCGCATCATTGGTTTAGATAGATTATTAGTCATCCACCTTAATGATTCAAAAAATCCAAGAGGCGCGCATAAAGATAGACATGAAAACCTCGGATATGGCTATGTTGGCTTTGAAACCATCCATAAATGGGCAACTCATCCAAAACTAGACAATATCCCAAAAATCTTAGAAACTCCATATATTAATGAAAAAGCACCTTATAAAAAAGAAGTCGCCATGTTGCGTAATGGCGAATTCATTAATAATTGGAAAGAAGAATTTGAGAATTAAAGTTTATTAATTTCTTCAACAAGTGCCTCGTAAGCTTCCTCTTCGGGCACTTTTTTAATGACCTTATCTTTTTTAAAGATAACAAATTCATGCTTGCCGCCAGCAATGCCGATATCGGCGTTTTTGGCTTCACCTGGTCCATTGACCACGCACCCCATAACCGCGACATGTACTGGTTTATTAATCTTTTCAAGATAGGCCATAACTTCACGAGCGACCTTTTCGACATTAACCTGTGTTCTTCCACAAGTTGGACATGCGACCAATGTAGGATAATTTGGATATAGACCACAATCATGGAGTAAACGCTTACAAGCGATGATTTCTTCTTTTGGATCACCAGAAATAGAAATTCGAATGGTGTCACCGATTCCTTCTAATAGGAGTGGAGCTAATCCCGCCGCGCTTCTAATAATAGCGATGTCCTTAAATCCAGCTTCGGTAATGCCTAAATGTAAAGGATAGGGGAAAGTTTCACTAGCCAAACGATAGGCGGAGATAGTTTCTTTAACATTACTTCCCTTAAGGGAAATGGCGATATCGTAAAAACCTAAATCCTCTAAAATCTTGACGTGTTTCTTCGCAGATTCCACGAGTTTAGAGGCGGTATATAATTCGTTATAATCATGAATTGTCTTATCTAAAGAACCAGAATTGACACCTATTCTAATAGAAATGTGTTTTTCTTTGGCCATATCGACAACTTTTTTAATGTTCTCAATAGAGCCAATATTTCCAGGATTGATACGGATTTTATCAATGCCGTTTTCCATCGCTAATAAAGCGAGGCGATAATCAAAATGAATATCCGCGACAAGGGGAATATCCACTCTCTTTTTAATTTCTTTGACCGCTCTAGCGTCATTCTCATCCATGATGGAAATGCGCATAACTTCGGCACCTAATGCTTTGCATTCGTTGATTTGTTGACTCACTAATTCAAAGTTTTCGGTTTTGATATTGCACATCGATTGGATAACGACTTTATTTTGTCCACCAATCTGTAAACCATTTAGATAAATGGGTCTAGTTTCTGTTCTTGTTTTCATATAACTTGATTATACATAAAGGACAATAAAAAATATACTTTGAAATAAAATACATATGTGTTAACATATTAAACGCACCAAGGAGATTAGTATGGCAAAAAGTAAAGAAGATAGAATCTCATTTGTTCTCAAATGTACAGTATGTGGTGAAGAAAATTATTTGACTTCCAAAAATAAAAAGAAACATCCAGATAGATTGGAACTCAATAAATATTGCCCACGCTGCAAGAAAGTTACAGTTCACAAGGAGAAAAAGAAATAGGCGTTGCCTATTTTTCTTTTATATATGAAAGTCATCCCTTTTTATTATGATGATTTTGATGATTTAAACGCGAATACTTATGTTGTAATCGATGATTTAAATCAATGCGTAGTGATTGATCCATCTAAAGATTATGATGGAATAATTAACTATATTGAAAAGAATAACTTAACACTTAAAGGTGTTCTTTTGACGCATGGTCATATCGATCACACTAGAGGCGTAAATAAACTAATTAATCATTTTCATGTTCCGTATTTCATCGGTTTTGAAGAAGAAACGTTATTAAATCATCCTTTGATGAATTGCTCCATCTTTATTGATGGTAAAGATATTAAATTTAATAGCAAACCAGAACTGGTTTCAGAAGGCGAAAAACTTCACTTATTAAATGAAGATATAGAGTGTATTCACACTCCATTTCACACCTCTGGTTCATATTGCTATTTCTTAAGAAATAGTAAATTATTATTTACCGGTGATTTCCTCTTTAAAGGGAGTGTCGGAAGAAGCGATTTACCAACTGGTTCTAATAAAGATTTTCCTCATTCCATTCAAAAGATTATGGCCTTAGATGATGAGGTAAAAATCTAACCCGGACACGGAGGGAATTCTTCTATTGGAGAAGAAAGAAAACACAATCCGTTTGTTAAATAATGATTATTTGATATAATATCAAAGAACTTTTAATTAGAAAGGTGAAAAATTTATGGTTAATGTTACAGAATTAAGACCTAGCAACTATTTCATTGATGAAGGTAATTTATACCAAGTTCAAGATATCTTATTGAACAAAACCGCGATGAGAAAAATGGTCGCTAAAATCAAAGTCAAAAACGTGAGAACAGGCGCAATTGTCGAATTAGCACGTAACAGTGGTTACATGGTGGAAAACGTTCGTTTAGACAAAAGACAAATGCAATATTTGTACGATACAGGCGATTTCTTAGTCTTTATGGACCAAGAAACATACGAACAAATCGAAATCAACGCTGATCGTCTCCAATGGGAAAAACAATTCTTAAAAGGCGAAGAAGTTGTTGATATCACAATGTACGAAGGCGAAATCTTAGGTGTTTCCTTACCTGCTAAAGTTGCCCTCAAAATCACAGAATGTGAACCTGCTGTTCGTGGTGACACAGTCAATAAGCCAACAAAACCAGCTGTTTTAGAAACAGGCATTACAGTGAGAGTCCCATTATTCATCGAAGAAGGCGAAGTCGTCTTAGTGAGAACCGATAATGGTGAATACGACGGAAGAGCATAATTAGATTTATGATTATATTAACTGAAATGGCCCTTGGTGGCGCGATTGGCCTTGCCGTAGGCACATTGATCTTAGGATTAGTCGGTGGCTTCTTTGGAGCGAGATATTACTTCAAAAAGCAATTAGAGAAAAATCCTCCTATCAATGAAAAGATGATTCGCGTTATGCTTACCCAAATGGGTAGAAAACCATCTGAGAAGCAAGTTCGTGAAATTATGCGCCAAATGAATAGCAGTAAGTAATCCCACAAATTGTGGGATTTTCTTTTGCCCTTTTAAGGGCTTTTTCTTTCCTTTTTCAAGGATTGACATTAAGCGAATATAAACGCGTCTTAAAACTCTTAAAAAGAGGCAAAAACAATGACTGAATATTAATTTGTAAATGTGGACATAATAAAAAGTCTATCAAAGATAGACAATTTACTAAAAATCTACTAATTAATTACTAGTACTATTTCATCCAAGTAATCGTTCTTTCGGTACCTTCTTTTATGCGCTTAATGTTCTCTTTGTGACGGATAACCAAGACGCAGCAAGAAAAGGTAATGACGATACCGTAAACAAATGATGGGCAAAGAGTTTTGCCGTACATTGGAAGATACATGAGGTTTGTTGGAATCACTCCAAGCATGAATAAGATGATCCAAACCCAGGTGACAACAGTGATTAAAATAGAGACGATAATGCTTGTTAAAGAGACCTTTTTTGTAATCTTCAAGAACAAGAAATAGGTTAAACCAGGGAT
>JAILGI010000011.1 GCA_024696885.1 Bacilli bacterium | reverse complement strand
TTGCCTCTAAACCACTCGTTGATTTAGCTAAAAAGAATAACGTTGATTTAGGCGTTGCTCCTACCTTTATGTCTTTAGCCACCGTTAAAGAAAACGCGAGCAAAGATATGATTGTTGCTGCGCAAAACGTCAACTTCAACGATCATGGTGCGTTCACTGGTGAAGTGAGCATTCCAATGTTAAAAGAATTCGGTATCGATTGGGTTATTATCGGCCACTCTGAAAGAAGAGAATACGATAATGAAACAAACGAAAAATGCAACTTAAAAATCAAAGCTTTAATCGCTAATGATATGGTCCCAGTGTATTGCTGTGGTGAATCATTAAGCACCTTTGAAGCTGGTGAAACTAAACCATTTGTCGAAAAACAAATTCGCGTTGGTTTACAAGATTTAAGTAAAGAAGAAGTGAAAAACCTCGTCATTGCTTATGAACCAATTTGGTCCATCGGTACAGGCAAAAACGCTTCTTGTGAAATCGCGGAAGATATTTGTAAATTCATCCGTGATATCTTAAAAGATATGTTCGGCGAAGTCAGCGAAGAAATTCGCATCCTCTATGGTGGCTCTGTCAAACCTGAAAACGTCAAAGCATACTTATCTTGTCCAGATGTCGATGGAGCGCTTGTCGGAGGTGCTTCCTTAAAGAAAGAATCTTACGAGGGATTATTAACGAACATTCTCTAATCAAAAAGGAGGGACATAATGTCAGCTTATACCTTTGACGCTACTGATCGTCGCTCCACCAATACATTAATCGGCAAAGTATTCGGAGTAATGTTTGTCGGTTTATTCCTCACTGCTATTATTGCCTTAGGGGCAGGGATGATTTTCTCCTATGCCATCTTTGGCACCTTAAAAGTGGGTGATTTCAATTACTATGATGTCGAAAATAATATGAACATCGGGGCCATCCAAGGTTTCTTGATTGTCCTCATTATTTCCGCGGTAGCATTATTAATAACCTCTATCGTCATTCATATTGTTTTCTTGAGAGGCAAGCATTCCTTGCTCATTCCCGTTACCCTCTATGTTGGGTTAATGGGATTAGTCCTCTCAGAACTCGTGATTTTCCTCCCTTGGGAAATCTTAGGAATTACATTCCTCATCACCTCTTCTGTCTTCGGCATCATGTTCCTTATTTCCTATCTTTCTAAGGGCAACTTAGGAATATTAGGTTTAATTGGAATCGGTCTTTTGGTGGGTTCCGCCTTCATCGGTCTTGTCGGCTTATTATTTATGCTCACAGGATTATTAGGCGATTATATAATGCTATATTGGATCGTCTCCATCGCATCCTTTGCTGGTATGATGTTCATTACCATTTGGGATATGTGGAGAATCAAAGTCATTGCCGAACAAGGTTCAATGAGTTCTAATTTAGTTCTCTATTGCGCCTTCACACTCTATGTCGATTTCATTTACATCTTCTTAAGAGTGTTAAGAATCGTCGCATACTTCTATTCCAAAAAGCGTTAAAAAAGATAAAAGAGCCGCGAATTTGTTGCGGTTCTTTTTTATTTATTAGCAAAAATATATTTTTTGTTAATCAAAAATAAGTAAATGTGTTAATATAAACTCTTTCTAAAAAGGGAGGAAAGAATATGAAACATAAATTACCAAAATTATTCGTCCTATTGTCTTCATTATTCCTCGTCACCGGTTGTTCATTACTCGATGATATTACCGGAGGTGGTGGAGGAGAAAGTGGAGAAACCTCTAAAGACGCCACCGCAATCGATATCGGCAGTGATTTCGAATTGACCGTGGAAGAAACAAAACAATTAACAGCTACTTTTAGTCCAAGTGATGGCAAACACGAATCCGTCACCTGGAGTTCATCTAATAGCAATGTTGCTTCCGTTAATTTCTATGGTGTTGTTACCGCCGTCAGTGCTGGTAAAGCCACAATTAGTGCAACTGCTGGAAGCTTATCCACATCTGTGGAAGTAACAGTCAAAGGCAAATCTGTCGATCCTGATAAAGCCGCATGGACCATCATGATTTACATGTGTGGTTCTGACTTAGAAAGCGATAACGGTTTAGCCACAGAAGACATTAATGAAATTAAATCCGTGCAAAACCAACCGGATGATGTCAATATCATCATTCAAACTGGTGGTGCTACAAAATGGAAAACCAGCAGCATCAGCGCTAGTAAATCCCAAAGATGGCACATCGCTAATAAGAGTTTAGTGAAAGATTCTGAAACCAGTAAAGTCAACATGGGCTTACAAAGTTCCTTTGAATCCTTCTTAACATGGGGTTTAACATCTTACCCAGCCGAAAAAACCGGTGTTATCTTATGGAACCATGGTGGCGCGATGGGTGGTGTTTGCTTTGATGATAACTTTAACGACACGTTACTCGCTAGCGAAGTTAAAGGCGCTTTAAAGAACGTCTTCTCCGCACAAGGCATCACCAATAAATTAGAATTCGTCGGTTACGATGCTTGCTTAATGGCGGTCCAAGATATCGCTGAATTCAACTCTACATATTTCAACTACATGGTTGCCGCCCAAGAAAGCGAAGCTGGTGAAGGTTGGGACTATGATCACTGGGTTGATGATTTATATGCGAAAAAGGCGACAAAAGTCATCTTAAGTGAAATCTGCGATACATTCATTTCTGAATATGACAGCATCTACGGTGGTCAATACGCTAACGATCAAACATTATCCGCTTTAGATTTATCCTATATGGCGGAATATAAGACAGCATTTGAAGATTTTGCTTCTTCCGCTGCTAGTTTGTTTAAAAACAACAAGACCAAATTAAAGAACCTCTTGGTAGATCTTGAAAGTGGCGTCAAATCCTATGGTGCGACATACTTCTATGAAGAAGAGTACGACGATTACGCTCAATATTATCCAAATGATGAAATTGCAGGTCCATTCGTCGATGGTGGAGATGTCTATTATTACATCAATGGTTGCTATGACTTCGGTACATTCGATGTCTATGACTTCGTCACAAAAGTCAGCTCTAACAGCACATTCTCTAGCTTAGCCAGCAAGGCTCAAGCCGTTAAGACAGCGCTTAGCAAAGTAGTCTTCCATAACAGCATCGGTAACGAAGCTGGTGAATCACACGGCTTATGCTTATATATGCCAATGGATAGCTATGCCGAATACAAGTCTACAGAAACCAATTTCACCAATTGGAGAAACGCTGTTGGATCCTTATTCCATTAATAATTATTAATTAAAGATATATGCCCATGCACAAATGTGTGGGCATTTCTTTTTGCTTATTGCAACATTTTGGAAGGAAAAATAATGTAAAAATTATCCATAAGTATTGTTATAATATCTTGAAAATATCACGGTATAGTGATAATTTTATTATGTATGTTTCACAAAGTTAAAAATGTATTTCCACTTGAAGACTATAAATTATTAGTTCAATTTTGCGTTGGCGTAACCAAAATATATGATGTTAAACCACTTTTTGAGTGGAAAGATATCTTTAAAACCCTCAAAGAGGACGAGCTCTTTTATGGTGTTTATGTTGATGTAGGTGGCTATGGAATTGTATGGAATGACTACGTTGATTTATCTTGTGATGAGTTATGGGAGAATGGGGTTGAAATAAAAACCCCCTTCGATGGCTTGATGTCGATGAATGATGCAACTTCAATATGGGGACTAAATGAATCCACATTAAGAAAGGCGATATCGTATGGCAAACTGAAAAATGGAATAGATGTTTGCAAATATGGAAAACAATGGGTTGTCTCAATAGAAGCTATGAATAGAGAATACGGACAACCAAAGAAATAGCGGAATATAAAAAAACAATAATACATGCCCATGCACAAATGTGTGGGCATTTTTCTTATATAAGATATAAAATATATCCACATAAATTGAGGTGTTATTATGAAAAAAACAGTTTTAAAAAAATACGCTAGATTAATTGCCCAAGTCGGAGCGAATGTCCAAAAAGGACAAGATGTGGTTATTTATACCGCTCTTGATCAAGAAGAACTTGCCGTTTTAATCGCTGAAGAATGTTATAAACTCAAAGCCAGACAAGTCTTTATTGAATGGACATCGACATTATATACCAGACTTTCTTATAAGAAAGAAACAGTGAAAACCCTTTCCACTGTCCATCCTTGGAGAATCGAAAAAGAAAAATATTACAATAAAGAATTGCCAGCCTTTATCTATATCGATAGCGATGATCCAGATGGCTTAAAAGGATTAAATCCTAAGAAGATGGCTATGGTAAGAAAGAACATCTACCCCATCTTAAAACCGTTTAGAGATGAAAGAGATAATAAATATCAGTGGATTATCGCCGGTGCCTCTTCCCCAAAATGGGCCAAGAAAGTATTCCCAAATTTACCAACCAAGCAAGCAGTTAATAAATTATGGGATGCCATTTTATATACCTCAAGATGTAATGATGACCCTATTATAGCTTGGGAAGAGCATAACAATGATTTAGAAAAGAGATCATCTTATCTCAATTCTTTAGATATTGATTACCTCGAATATCATTCAAAGAATGGTACAGACTTCAAAGTATGGCTCAATAAAGACGTCAAATGGGAGGCTGGAGGCGAGAAAACCTTAGGCAGTAATATTTTCTTTAACCCGAACATTCCAACCGAGGAATGCTTTACTACGCCTATTAAAGGGCGTGCTGAGGGTAAGGTTGTCGCTACAAAGCCATTATCTTATCAAGGTCAGTTAATCGAAAACTTCTCTTTTATCTTCAAAGAAGGTAAAGTCGTGGAGGTCCACGCTGAGAAAGGTGAAGAGTTATTAAAAGAAATGGTGAACATGGATGAAGGCGCTTCCTATTTAGGTGAAGTTGCTTTAGTCCCATTTGATTCCCCAATTAATAATCTCAATATCTTGTTCTTCTCTACCCTTTATGATGAAAATGCAGCTTGTCATCTCGCATTAGGCGCTGGATTCACTAATCTTTACAAAGATTATGAGAAATATAGTTTGGATGAATTAAAAGAAAGAGGCATCAATGATTCCTCTATCCACGTTGACTTCATGATCGGTAGTGATGATTTATCAATCAAAGCCCATCTAAAAGATGGAAGAGTAGTGGACATCTTTAAAGAAGGAAATTGGGCTTTCTAAATTAAAAAATAAGAGAATAGACCGCTAGCAAGCGGTTTTTCTTTACGCACGTGTACGCATATACAATTATTATATAATAATCGCGCGCATTATGCGCACGCGCGAACTTCCACATATATTTTGTCTATAAATAAAAATTTATAAAAAAAGTGAAAAAAGTGATTGACACTAAAATATGGGTAGTGATATTATAATCAAGCATGCGGTGAGGGAGACCTCATATATTATCACTAAAGTGATAAAGCATGTAACTGATCTTTGAAAACTAAACAGATGTACAAACACAAAACGTCAATTTAATTAAGTTAATTTTTTTATTAACAAAACAAACCAGATAATAATTTTGAACTAGAATATAAACTTTGAGAGTTTGATCCTGGCTCAGGATGAACGCTGGCGGCGTGCCTAATACATGCAAGTCGAACGAGGTAGCAATACCGAGTGGCGAACGGGTGAGTAACACGTAGGTAACCTGCCTTTCAGCTTGGGATACCCGAGGGAAACCTTGGCTAATACCGAATAACTGATTTGGAGGCATCTCCGAATCCTAAAAGGGGCCTTTAAAGCCTCACTGAAAGATGGACCTGCGGCGCATTAGCTAGTTGGTGAGATAATAGCCCACCAAGGCGAGGATGCGTAGCCGACCTGAGAGGGTGAACGGCCACACTGGAACTGAGACACGGTCCAGACTCCTACGGGAGGCAGCAGTAGGGAGTTTTCGGCAATGGGGGAAACCCTGACCGAGCAACGCCGCGTGAACGATGAAGGTCTTCGGATTGTAAAGTTCTGTTGTAGGGGAAGAATGATACCTTGAGGAAATGCTTGGTATTTGACGGTACCTTATTAGAAAGCCACGGCTAACTACGTGCCAGCAGCCGCGGTAATACGTAGGTGGCGAGCGTTATCCGGAATTATTGGGCGTAAAGAGTGAGCAGGCGGCAGGATAAGTTTGGAGTGAAAGCGTGAAGCTTAACTTCATACAGCTTCAAAAACTGTCCAGCTAGAGTATAGGAGAAGTAAGCGGAATTCCATGTGTAGCGGTGAAATGCATAGATATATGGAGGAACACCAGTGGCGAAGGCGGCTTACTAGCCTAATACTGACGCTCAGTCACGAAAGCGTGGGG
>JAILGI010000062.1 GCA_024696885.1 Bacilli bacterium | reverse complement strand
AAAACAAACGCTTTTCGTTATTTTAAAGAGGTCGGAATTCAGAAACTCAGAAAGCAGCAAAATAACTAAAAAGTGTTATAAAAGGTATAAAGCAAAGAAAAAGAGAATGATATTTGGTATCAATCTCGTTAGGTCATTCTGTCTCCATTTACCCATTTTGATACAATTGCACCCAATCACTGCGTGAAGTTGCACCCAATCGAGGCATTTGCACCCAATTTTTGCACCCAATTTTGAAGGGCGGGTATGGAGTTTCGAACCCTAAGTTGATGGAAATTCAAATATCAACTTTTGGACTTTATTTATTGTATCATAGCCAGTACCGAGGTCAAGAAAAAAGACCCACCGTTA
This sequence comes from Bacilli bacterium, assembly GCA_024696885.1. GTDB lineage: Bacteria > Bacillota_I > Bacilli_A > RFN20 > CAG-826 > CAJOLV01. Next base: position 4,580 of record JAILGI010000062.1, on the reverse strand, counting down.
AGTGAGCCTTATTCGGTTTTGCCTTAATACTTTGTATTAGTCCTTTTCCAAGACACATAACTTACATTATTCTACATAGGATTATTGGTACATTTGTCTCAAAATCTTAGCGACTTCGTTAGATGATTCTTTAAATCCCCTATTCCACCACTCCTTAAGAATTCCAAACAAACCATATCCATAAAACATTGATTCATAATTGTGTTCATTATCATCTGTCATTAAAAGTTCAAAAGATTTAAGGATAATATGGCCAAGATTATTTCTATAAGTAATATCTAATCTGTCTCTTATTGAATAATTATATGCAAAGAAGGTTTCAGCATTTCCAATATCGAATTTGCTTCTTTCTTTAACATTGTGTGATTCACACCAATCTTCCCACATCCTGATATAAGCAAACAAAATGACATCATCTTTATCATAAAAATGGCGATAGAAAGATGTACGGCCAACATTAGCTCTCTTGCACAAATCATCAATCGATATTTCGTTATATTTCTTTTCTTTGATTAATTCAAATAATGATGATACTAAATCTAATTTAATTTGCTTTGACGACTTTCTAATATTACCCACAAGAAACAAAACTCCTTATTTAGTTCCTTACATTGTTATTTAATTTGTAAGGAACATTTGTTTCTTATATATTATGTTTGGCATTCAATAATGTCAATAGGCGTGAAAGGAATAAAATATGGAATATGTTATTGAAACAAACGATTTAACTAAATCATTTCCAAATAAACTTGCAGTCGACCACGTTAACATGCATATCAGACGCGGTGATATTTATGGTTTTATCGGCAAAAATGGCGCCGGGAAAACTACTACGATGAAGCTAATACTTGGCCTTATTAATCCAACGGAGGGTAGCATCACCTTGTTTGGTGATAATGATTTGAACAAAAGAAGAATTAAAATCGGTTCGTTAATCGAAGCACCTGGATTATATAAAAATGCATCAGCGTATGAGAATATGAAACGATTCTCCATCATTTATGGTGGAACAGATAAGGAGATTAAAGAAATCTTAGAACTTGTAGGATTGGGAAAAGTTGGAAAAAGAAAAGCTGGGAATTTCTCTCTTGGTATGAGACAACGATTAGGCATCGCTATCGCTCTATTAGGAAATCCAGACATCTTAATTCTCGATGAACCAATTAATGGTCTTGATCCCGCTGGTATTAAAGAAATAAGAGACACTATCTTAAAACTAAACAAAGAAAAAGGTGTGACTTTTTTAATCTCGTCTCATCTTTTGGATGAATTGTCAAAAATTACCACGATGTATGGCATTGTTAATGAAGGCAAATTAGTAGAAGAAATTGACGCGAAAGAATTAATGGAAAAATGTAAACAGAATTTAAAAATCAAAGTGTCTGATGTAAACAAAACAGTCAAAATTCTAAAGCAAAATGGAATTTTAGATAAATATGACACAAACGAAGATTCTGTGACACTATTTAATAACTTTGAAGATTCTGCAGGTATCAATGAATTATTAGTGAAAAATAATATAAAAGTTATTGAATTATCACCTTCTAATTCTGGTTTTGAAGAATATTTCATTGAAAGGATTGGCAGATAATTATGGGTAAACTAATCAAATTTGAATTTAGAAAACTTTTTAAGTCTAAATATTTCTATATTATCGGCGCAATCGCGATTGCCTTTGTGCTTATTTCTGGCATCACCACTAAAGCGATTAACGACGCTGTTGTGGCAAACGGAGGAGAGGCCACACCTTATTCAGCATATTTATTTACCAAATCTGCTTTAAGTGGAACATTCACTATGCTGATTGGTATTTTCGCTGCTCTATTTGCCACAGAAGATCAAACCTGTGGTACACTCAAAAACATTGTTGCAAAAGGATATAGCAGAACAAAACTTTATTTTTCAAAATATATCGTTTCTCTTGTTGGAGTTCTAATCATTAGCTCGCTCACTATTGCTGTTTCATATGGATACGGCAATTCTATTTGGAGCAATTCATTAGAAATTACTGATAACGTGGCATTAATTGTGATTGGCCAGCTTTTAGGTTTATTAGCATATCATTCCGTTTTCTTTGCTATTTCTTATACCTCTGGAAAAGTTGGCGCTGCAATTGCTTTAAACATTATTGGTCCTTTAGGAGTTAGTTTGATTCTTGGCATGGGTGATGCGTTCATCAAGAATGATAATTTCAAATTAAGTTCTTTCTGGCTTGATTCGTTGTTTTCTAACTTTACAAGTTCTATAACAGATACAAAACTAATCGGAGTAGGCATAGCATTATTAATTGTTTATTTTGCTGTCGCTATTTTGGTTGGTTTATTAATAAACAGGAGAAAGGAAATAAGATAGGGGGTTATTAAAATGAAAAAATTATTTACTTTATCTAACGTTATTAAGCTAGGAGCATTGGTTTTTGGTTTAGTGGCATTCTTTTTAATGTTTGCCAATCAACTTTACGCCGAACTATTAGGTAATAAAGGCTATGTTGCATTTGATGATGCGATGTTTGGGGATTATGGCTCTGTCATTACATTTATTGGTTACTTATTAATCTTATTAAGCGTTCTTGCAGTATGCGCTTTTGCTTTTGTTAATATTGATTCCAAACTTAAAAGATATATTAATTTAGGGCTATCTGTCTTATTAATTTTAAGTGCGATATTTGTATTTATCGAAGCTGCAGTTGTTAATGGTAGAGTTGACGCTAATATGTATCATTTAGCAGCCGCTCCAATCATTGCAGGCATCTTCGCTATTATTGCTGCATTAGGAACAGCTGTTTCTGAATTTGTTCCTCATAAAGAATTACTAAAATAATATAATTATTAATGTGTTAAAAAAGATTATTCCTCATCTCGAATGGATAATATCGTTTCTTTTGTTAGGAGCGACAATTTATCAAGGAATTATTGGAGGCCAATTGTTTTTATTGGTCTCTTTAATATTCTTAACTGAGGCAATAATTTATGTTTTGGCACTTTTTAATAAAACACTTAAAATAGCTTCACTAATTCAGTTTTTACACTCGCCACTTGTGATGGTGGTCTTATTGATATCGGTATTATTAAATGGTGAGACTCATTATTCGTTGCTCTTAATCATTTTTGTTGGTGCTTATATCTTATTAAAAAGTGGAATATTGTTTTTCTACATTTTTGATTATAAAAAGAACGGTGATGTATTAAGTTATATTAAAAGATACAATGCACTATTATCACTGCTTTACACAATAAATCTTTTGGTTGTTATTTTGTTAAGAAATCTCGCTAATGATAGTAACGCAGGCATTTTGCTTTTAATACTAATTGTCACGAACGCACTTTCAACATTTGCTGTCGCCTATTTAGCATTAGCGTTCCTTATCAGCACTTATGCAATGAAAGTAATGTCGTTTAAAGAAAAGATAAACACTGTTGCAAAGTTCTTTATCAAATATGAACTTGGTTTTATCATCGGCGAATTATTTTGTTTTATCACAATGATAGTTTCCTTCGTTAACACTAGAATCAATGAATTCTTCTTCTATCTAGGGTTGTTCTATTCAATTATATTTACCGCAAGATTAATCACATTCTTATGGAATAGGAGTCTTGAAAAGAAAGAAAAAGATGCACTGATTCTATCGAAGAAAAAACATGGCATATTGATGTTTAATTCTCTCTTCTTTTTAGCAGCGGGAGATTTGTTATCGGTATCATCATTGCTATTATCAGTAGTTAAAGCTTCCTCAAATATACCAGCATGGTTTTTTGTCGGATTTATGTTTCCGTTTTCGATATTAAATTTTGTTTTAAGTATGGTTAACAGGAAATCCGCAAAAACCATTGATAACGCATATTTAGATGTCACAGTTGACCAATCATTAATTACATCACTTTTTTCATTTTTAGCAGGGATAACTTATTTTCTTAAATTCATCCCAAATGAAGATTTATCAGGCTTAATTTGGCTTTTATTATGGTTGACCATTCTAACAGTTATTACCATTGCATTAATCACTTCTTTAATTCGCTCTATTGTTGGATTAAGAGGGAAAAGAAAAACACAAACATCAAAAATGGATAATTCATAAAGAAAAACTGGCTGTCATGCCAATTTCCTTTTACTACATTGTAGTAACTTATTTTCTATGTCCGTAAACGTGAATTACTTGCCTTAGAAAATGATATGGGGTTCCCATAGGATGAGATGAGGTACCTATAAGTCTTGAGGCGGTTCATAAAGAAAAAAGTTAAGGCCTCAAACCCTAACTTCTCTACCGTTATAGAATTTAAATGTTATCGTTTTATCCTTGTGGACCACAGCTGACTCCACCATCAATCGCCACGTTGATTCATTCCACTCAAGCAAATGGTCTGGGTGGTCAATGACGTATTTTAGGTAGGTTTCCATTTTAGTTTTCTTCGCAATTCTTAGTTGCTTTTCTTTTTGAAGACTTTCTATTTTAGTTCTGGCAGTTTCATGTCTTGCCTGGTACTCACCGTAGGTTTTATCGAAATTGGCATCGTTCTCTTTGCTCTTGGCTTTGCCATCTATTAACTTTACTGCTAATTCATGAACAGTATCTAATTCAACTT
>JAILGI010000047.1 GCA_024696885.1 Bacilli bacterium | reverse complement strand
ATAATGGTTTGTCTTGATGGATGACGCGGAAGTGCGTGCCATCGTAAGCGAAGGTTTCCACCATTCCTTCTTGAATGACCGCGTTAAGCATTTCAAGAGCTTCATCCGCATCGACATCGAATTCATCTTTAATGACACCTATGGTGATGATGTCTTTATGAGGAAGGACCACTTTTAACATCACATATTTTTCGATATTCACAATTATTCCTTCTTATCAGAAATAATTTTGGTAACAAAGTTACAAGGTTCTTCGGTCACTCTTAGACCTAATTTATTTAAGGTCTTTAAATCAGAGGCCGCGAGGATGGAAGAAGAATGCGCTTCTAAACCCTCTAAGTCTTTTAATTTCGATAAAGCGAGTTCCGCAAGTGGGTTAGTAATCGCTTGGATTGCTAATGCAATAAGAATTTCTTCCGCGCGGATTTTTGGATTCACGTTTTTGAGTGATTCCACTTTCAAAGTTTGAATTGGTTCAATAACACCACGGGATAAAAGAGGAATTTTATCATCGATATTCGCCATCTTTTTGAGGGCGTTTAATAACGCAGCGCTTGTCGCGGATAAGAGTTCTGAACGCTTACCAGTCACAATTGTGCCATCCTCTAATTGAATAGCAAGGACTGGTGCTTGTATCTTTTCGGAATAAGTATTGGCTTTTTTAATAACAGGGCGAGAGGTTAAATCGATATTCACTCTTTGCATGAGCAATTGTGATTTCATCACCATGTCATCACTATATGTACCTAATAGATTATTCTTTAAAGATTCATAATATCTTCTCACGATTTCTTGTCTCGCGGCGTCTTGAATGGCTTTATCATCTTTAATCGCATAGCCCACCATATTGACACCCATATCGGTTGGAGAATTATATGGTGAATAACCATAAATCTTTTCAAAAATAGCTTTTAATAAGGGGAACGCTTCGATATCGCGGTTATAATTAACGGCGGCGATATTCGTGGCCTCTAAATAATAAGGATCAATCATGTTGATATCATCTAAATCAACAGTGGCGGCTTCATAAGCGATATTCACTGGGTGATTTAAAGGCAAATTCCAAACTGGGAATGTTTCGTATTTGGCGTAACCTGATTTAATGCCCTTTTTGTTGTCGTGATAGAGCTGAGATAAACAGGTCGCTAATTTACCACTTCCAGGCCCAGGTGCGGTCACGACAATTAAGGGGCGTTCCGTTTTGATATATTCGTTCTTTCCTAATCCTTGTTCAGAAACGATTAAGGAAATCTTTTCGGGGTAACCATTAATGCGATAATGATGATAAATTGGGACTCTAAATGACTTGATGTGCTTTGAGAACACTAAAGTGTTGGGGTTATCTTCATACATGGATAAGACAACACCGGCGATTTTAAAGCCATAAGCTTTATAAGTGAGAATTAATCTTTCCACTTCGACATCATATGTAATACCGGTATCGCTTCTAATCTTTCTTTTTGTGATATCTTCACTATTGACGACGATGACGATTTCTAATTGATCTTTTAAACTTAAAAGAATTTGGAATTTATCGTCTTTGGCGAATCCGGGTAAGACACGAGATGCGTGATTATCATCGAAGAGTTTACCACCCACTTCGAGATAAAGTTTGTCATCGAATTTCTCAATTCTTTTGAGAATGTTTTCTCTTTGAATTCGTAAATATAATTCATTATCGAATGCTTGTTTATTCATAAGATTACCCGTAAAAAATATGTTTTAATTATAGACTATTTCATCTTTGATGATTATTGTTTTTTATAAATTTTGCTTTAAAAGAAAAAGCACTCGCGGTGCTTGAAGAATTTCATCTCTTTTGATAGTCAATTTTCGCAGTGAAACTTCTTGTTTCTTTTAATTCCCCGACGATGATTTCCGGAATTTGATTATCGCTTGATAGAGTGACGATATCTCCATCATTTATTTCTTTTTCGTAGTTGATGGTGATTTCTTTCACGCGATATTGCTCATAGAACTTTTTATCATGTACATCGATGATATATTCAATATATTTCGTATTATTGAGGTGGCCATTTAAATCGATATCGCTATATCTCACTTTTCTCTCTTCTAAGAAATTAAGGGAGGTATGCACTACTTTTTCCGGTAAAGCGATATCATTTTCACTTATTTCATAAGGCACTTCAAAGTCATCAGCGAATGGTTTCATTTTAACGCGATGGGTAATTAAATCTAACAAAACCCAAGAGGCGGATGCTTGAATTAATAATTCGCCTTTTTCACTATGTACTTCGTAAAAACGAGGGAACATAAAAATACTGGTTTTACCAGGATGAGTGGAGACAATGATAGTTTCTAACATCTTCGGTAATTTATGGATCACCACTTTCATTCTTGTGATCACCCAAAACATACCCTTATCGACGGTGTCTTTTTTACCTAAACCAATGAGTTCTGCGTGATTTGTGCTCACTTGTTGAAGATATCTAAATAATGCTGAGATTTTGAGTTCATAATGGTCATCAACATCGTTTGAGGTGAGAAATACTTTTTCGCTGTACATGTCTTATTTTGTAAACTTAAAAGAAGAAAAATGCAAATAGTTTTTTCAAACTATTGAAAGTTTATAACATTTTTTAGGAAATTAGTTATAATAACAAGTGGTTATATAAATAAAGGAGAAAATTTTATATATGGCTAAAATTGTAAAAGTTCATGGTCGTGAAGTTCTCGATTCCCGTGGCAATCCAACAGTCGAAGTTGAAGTTGTCCTTGAAGACGGAACCAAAGCACTCGCTATCGTTCCTTCAGGCGCATCCACAGGTGAAAGTGAAGCTCTCGAATTAAGAGATGGCGACAAAAAGAGATTCTTAGGTAAAGGTGTCTTAAAAGCTGTCGAAAACGTTAATGATATTATCGCTCCAGCCATTATTGGTATGTATGCTGATGATCAAGTCGCAGTTGATAATGCATTACTTGAATTAGATGGAACTCCATTCAAATCAAAATTAGGTGCTAACGCTTTATTAGGTGTCTCATTAGCAGTCGCAAGAGCAGCAGCAGATTCATACGGAATGCCACTTTATAAATATATTGGTGGTGCAAACGCAAAAGTTTTACCAACTCCAATGATGAATGTTGTTAACGGTGGTGCACACGCTGATTCAACAGTCGACTTCCAAAAATTCTTCATCATCCCAGCAGGATTTGACACATTCCATGAAGCGTTAAGAGCGGGTGTCGAAACTTTCCACGCATTAAAGAGCGTTTTAAAAGCTAAAGGTTATGAAACAGGTGTTGG
>JAILGI010000023.1 GCA_024696885.1 Bacilli bacterium | reverse complement strand
AACCAGAATCGATGGGGCAATGCTCACTTTTATCGTTTCAATTATTCGCATTATTATCGTCGTTTTAGCGGTGTTAATTTCCGCTTCAGTATTAGAATTATCAACCTCAGGTTTGATCGTTTCCTTAGGTACTGTTGCTTTAGCAATTGGCTTAGCTTTAAAAGATTCATTCGCCAATTTAGCTAATGGTATTTTAATTATCGTCAACAAACCTTTCCGCCGTGGAGATTTTGTATCTATTAACGGCATCGAAGGTAAAGTACACAATATTAAGCTTTTAACCGTCGAACTAATTACATTTGCTAATCTTAAGATTGTTCTTCCTAATAGCACCGTTTTAAATGGTAATGTCATCAACTATTCCGCTTTAGCGATTAGACGTGTTGATATGGAATTTTCTGTCGCCTATGGCTCTGATATGAATAAGGTAGAAGAAGTCCTTCAAAAAATTGCCAAAGAACATCCTTTAGTTCTTAAATCCATGAAGATTAATATCTTTATGAAATCCCATGGCGATTCATCCATCACATATGCAGTTAAAGTTTGGGGTAATAATGGTGATTATTTCGCAATTACTCATTCCTTCCCAAGACTTGTTTACGATGCATTTGAAAAAGAAGGAATTAGGATTCCATTTAATCAAGTCGATGTTCATTTTGATTCTAACGTTACTCCAGTCGACCCCAATACGTTGGAGGAAAAGGACTAATAAACTATGTTTAAGTTATTAGCGATTTTATTCACATCCTTGTTTGTCTCTCCCGTGCTTGCTAACACAAACGGTGGGATTTTGGGTGACAAAATTAATGAATCTAATAGCGTGGAATTAACTTCTAGAGATAATTCATCACATGAATATACCTATACCGAAGAATTTGTTCCCGCTGATAATGGTAAAAGCAATACTTATTATCGCACTTACGATTCTCGCGATTTAGGGCCTTCTATTTATAAGCTTTTCTGCGCTCCTTCTGGATATGTTTTGAACTTGAACATCGAGCAAGAAGTGGCTAATGAAATTGCTTATCAAATTCAATCGGTTGATGGTGTCGATTTAACATACTATGACATTTCTTTTTATCGTTGTATCTACGGTTTAGAAAATCCCGTTAGCATGCATGAAGGCAGATACTTTGAAGGGGATTTTGAGGATATAGAAGCCCAAAAATCCTGGTTACAAAGCGACATTAAAACCGCGATTGATGGAAAAACCATTTTAGATGTTGGCACTGTTAGTAATGAAGATGAACCATGCGAAGTATATTCCCGTATAAGCATTCAAGCGATGGCCATGAAGGAAGAAGATGGCAAATATAATTTTTATTACTATGTGTTTACTTTTTATGGTCAATCAACAATCGTGGAACCCTATGATGAATATGATTTTATTGGTTATAAAATTTCTTATGACCAACACCTTGGTTCAGAAAGCAAGATAATAATTGGATGCAATCTTATTCCGGGATTCTTTAAAGAATATGATCCTAATCCTTTGTATTCCAATAATCCATATGGTTGGACAACATCTGTTACAGAAACACAAATCGAGGGACAGACTTATTGTTTTTATAATTTAAGCCTTATTGTTAATCAGGCCGTTCCTATTGCCTCTTTTTCTAGAAGCGTTTCTCTTGATGGTGGGTTTGAGACAGAAGTGACTTATCCAGATGAGCCATTAAAATTAAAAATCAAATTGGAATTCATTTCGGCAGATTTTGAATCACATGTCTATTATTCTAATAGCTTCATCATCGGCAATCCTGATGTTAGATTAACTGTTGATACCTCTCAAGATAGAAAATGCGTTCAAAAAGACACTGAACATTTATATTCTGTTAAATTCGATAATCTCGAAACAGAAAAAATAGCCTCATTATCACTTCAAGTTAATGGCGGAATTGATCGTTTAATGGATGATGGTGAAAAAGTCATTTATTGTTACGACCAAAAACCCGAAACAGGGGTTAAAGGTGTTTATTACTATAGTCCTTCCGAAAACGAAAAAACCCTTCATGAAGCTGGAAAAGATGATGAATTTATCGCAAACCCTTCCGAAGGAACATACTATATTTGGGATGAAAATAGCAATCAATATGAAGAAATATCCTCTATTGAATTTTTCAATATATCTAATCTAGGCGATGGAGAAAATCCTATCGGGTCTGATGTTTTAAACACCGAACTTAATCGCAAAATGTCATTTCCATTTACCGGAAGAATTTCTCATTTTGATATTACAATGAACGCGACTTTTGTCGATGAAGGGAAAGTTGTAATTGAAGACCGTCAAGTTGAATCATTTGAAATTCTTTCTTATATAGCCACGAATGATGAAATCATCCTTGATGTTGATGATGTGGTTAATTTATTAAGCAGCGGAGATGACATTGTAATTAATCCTAGAGTTTCATCTTATGATGAAAACATTAAATACTATTATGGATACACTCTTAGCAAAACAGGAATTATCGACATCAATCAAGATTCTGATGGCAAAATGACCATCCATCCAGCTAAAACTGGGGTAGTGGAATTAACCTTTGAAATTGATAGCGCTAATTTTAGCAAGATTACAAAAACTATCACTATCCGTGTTGTGGATGGTATCTATGATAGCGCTTCAATTGATGCTGGTGAGGATTTCCATAAAGCCGGCGTTGATTTAAATGTTAGCTTATCTGTTAGAGGATTTACCAATATTCAAAACGCTAATATTACTTGGAAAGTAATTGATAAAAAAGGTCATGAATTACCACAAGAGAGAATCGTGGTAAACAAGAATGCTTCTATGACTTTACTCAATCCAGATAGCGATGATTACACCATTAAAGCTTTCTATGATGATATTGAAGTATCCAGCTCCATAATTGAAGTCAGATATGTCGATATGGATAATTTCCTTAAATACAATATTTGGTGGATTGTTTTAATCACCATCATAATTGCCGCTGCAGTGATTTTATTTGCTTTCGTTTCCAAACGTGGCAAGAGCACCGTTAATCGCATTGAAAGAGTTTATCAAGTATATTGCCAATGCATCTCTAACGACTCACTTTCTAAAGAAGAAGTGGTGAGAATCAGACGTGAAATTACAAAGTGCTTACATCATTGCGAAGACTTAAATATTGATGCTTTTAACCAATATGAAAAAGCGACTAGATACTTACGCAAATCACTTGCTGATGTGAAATCTTTAAT
>JAILGI010000095.1 GCA_024696885.1 Bacilli bacterium | reverse complement strand
CCAATTCCCCATTCTAAATCACAGTTTAAAATTGCAATAACCATACTAAATCGCCACTGGAATCTTCTTATCTAGCTTCTCGTATTCATAATCTTCGAGTTCAAATGAATCAACGGTGAAGTCATAGAAATTGGTAATACTTTTATCCATTTTAAGTTTTGGTGCTTTGTGTTGTGGTTTAGCAATAACTTCTTTTACTAAATCAACGTGACGATCATAAATATGAGCGTCTGCGATAACATGAACAAGAGTGCCTGGTTTCAAACCGGAAACCTGTGCGAACATCATCAATAATAAAGAGTATTGAAGAACGTTCCAGTTATTCGCGGTTAACATATCATTACTTCTTTGATTAAGAATGCCGTTTAATGTGTCACCGGTAACGTTGAAGGTCATGGAATATGCACATGGATAAAGATGCATTTCGTGTAAGTCTTCAAAGTTGTAAATGTTGGTCATGATACGACGAGATTGAGGATTGTGTTTTAAATCATAAAGGACGCGATCAACTTGATCGAATTCACCTTCTGGATAGATGGATTTCTTTGCTAACTGATAACCATATGCTTTACCGATGGAACCAGTTTCATCCGCCCAAGAATCCCAAATATGACTTTTTAAGTCATGAACGTTATTGGACTTCTTTTGCCAAATCCATAAAAGTTCATCTAAACAAGATTTAAAAGCTGTTCTTCTAATGGTGAGAATGGGTAATTCTTCTTGTAAATTATAACGGTTAACAATACAGAATTTTTTTACTGTATGAGCGGGTGTGCCATCTTCCCAATGCGGTCTCACTTTTAAATCAGTATCCCAGAAACCATTTTCCAAGATATCTTTCATATTTTGCACAAAAATTTCATCAGCTTTTGACATATCAAATCCTCCAAATACTAGTAGTATTATACGGGTTTTAATGTTTTAAATACAAAAAGAAAAGATATTTTTCATTTTGTAATCTATTTTTTTATATAATTATCTTGTTTCTTATGAAAATTCCAAGTTTAAAACATAGAAAACCACCAGTTTATGTGATGCTTTCAATTTATGTGTTTTTACTTGTTTTTATCATCTTTGAATCTAGCTTATCAAGTTCATTATCCAGTGTTCAAAGTCGATTCTTCACCAATATAAGCGCTTGGTTCTATAACTTAATTCATGGACCAAAGATTATTGAGGTTATTGATCCTACTTCTATTGGAGATGTCACTGATTCCACTTACTTTGGACAAGATGAAGAAGGCGTAAGCAATATTGTTATTGGAACAACCTCATTAGTTTCTATTAATGTCAAATATCCTGAAAAGAAAAAGAAAGATAGCACATTAAATAAGGAATACACAATTAATAGTGTCTTAGGTAATAAGAATGATTACTCCACGATTATTTCTTCTAGCGAAGGTGCGAATGATTTTAATATCTATTTAAGAATTGTAGGTAATAAGTTATCCGATGATGTCCATCAAATTGATGTCGCGTTAGCAAATGATGTTACTTATTCTTATAAATTTAAGATTATAGAAAAACAAGCTCCTATTAATTATCAATTATCACTAGATAAAACCGAACTTAAGATTGGGGAGAGTGCCTCTATTAATATTAAGTTATTGGATGATAGTAAAAATGACTACTATTTAAGAAGACTTTTTGACACCTCAAAGATGGACTTTTCTAGTTCTAATGACGGGGTCGCTACAATTGACTCTAATGGTGTAATTAAAGCAATTGATAAGGGAAATGCAGTAATAAACTACGGAAATCAATCATTTAATGTAACTGTTACTAATGATTCAATTGTCAATCCAGCTGGTAATGAATTGTTATTATCTTTAGACGCCACCACGAATAGTTATCCAAGTTTATTAGATTACGATTATGTCTTTGAAAACAATGAAAATCCAAATGAATATTCTTCTTTATACGTGGCTTCTTTCTTAGATGATACTTTGGAAGATCAAGATGTCACATGGACTTTGTCAGACTATCAAAAGGCCATTTTGGCCCCTTATAAATATGATGAAAATGGCTTCCCTATTTACCATAACGACTTAGGACAACCTTGCGTGAGAGTTTGTGGTTATCGTCAAAAGGGTGAAGTAACATTAAAAGCTACATCAAATGTTGACCCTTCCTTAAATAAAGAAATTGTTTTAAATGTTCAAGAAGCATTACCAACCTCTATGAAGGTAAACATAAAGACTGATGGTGAGTTCTTAGTTAATCAGCAAAGAACCATCAGTGCTTCCTTCGATCCTAAGAATGTTAATAATAGAGCAATTAAGGTTGAAGTCGATAAAGAGGACATCATCGGAATTAGCAATAATAACTCTAATTCTGTCACTATTACCGCAAAAACAAAGGGAAAAGCGCATATTAAAGTCACTTCTTTAGCTAATAGTGAATTAACTTATGAGGTAGATTTAGAGGTCGCTGTTACCGAGGCTATTAATGAAGACAATTATGAAAGTTTCCATACCTTTATGCGTAAGGCAGCGGGGCATTTTACTTTATTCTTAATTACTGCGATATTCGGTTATTTATTCTTCTATTTCTATGTCGATGATTATAAAAAACACTTCTTTGGTGTTCTAGTTTCATTAGGTATTGGTTTATTTGTCGCAAGCTTAACTGAATTTATTCAATACTTCATTCCAACTAGACACGGCACTATCGTGGATGTCGGTACCGACTTTGTTGGTTATATTATTGGTACTGCTATACCTCTATTAATAATTTTATTAGTACGTTTTATCCGTAAAAAGAAAAACGCCTCAAAAGGCGATTCCAATAATCTCGAAGTATAATTATTATTTCTTAAATAATTTAAATAGATAAACTCCAACGATAGGGCCAAAGGAGTTGAACAATATAACTAAAGCTAAATCGAGCCAAACTTCTTTTTGATATGTTCCCGCGAAACCAAAATAGAACATATTAGCGATACAGTGTTGGAAACCACAATAAACAAAGAGGAAAACAAAGAACACTAATAAAGAAATTCCTAGTGGTTTCAATCTATCTAAAGCGAATGATTTAACCGCTAAATAGACGCATACACCGCATAAGAACGATCTAACACAACACATTAAGAAATCATTGAAATTATTGAAAGATAAGCGGGAATTCGCGGTATTAAGTGCCGCTTGATAGAATTCGTTTGTATTGTTTTTAAAGATTAAATAACAAAGAGCGCCTAAACCAAAAGCACCAATAGTGTTACCTAATAACATAACTGGTAAAGAAATATAAAAACTTGTTTCTTGTTTCTTTTCAAAGACCATACCGATTTTACCGGTATAGAGCATTAATGAGAATGTACAAACAGTGAATAAACCGATTGCGAACACTAATGAGCCTAAAACTTTACCTAATTCACCTTCCACTAAGAAAGTCATTAACACATAAAGAAAACCGCCCACTCCGATAGCGAGACCAGCTAAGATACCTTTTAAAAATACTAATAGTTGTTTAATCATACAGTTTTCTTTCTTTTAGGGAACGGTGCTTTATAACCACAATTAGTGCAGTGATATTGTCCACCACTAATCAATCTTCTGGTTCTTACTATTTCTAAAAAATAATTGCATTCTGGGCAGCGAACATTCGCATGAACCACTCTTAGATTCTGATTTTTGTAATGGCATTTATCACATTCGTAATATCTCTCACCAGTTTCTTCGTTGTCCACTAGGATGAGATTGCCATCATTACATGCTGGGCATTTAATATTTTCCATACATTACAATGTAAAATCTGCTTTTAATTCAGATAAATAAGTATCTAATGGGGTATGGTCTAAGATAATGCCTCTTGTTACCACGTTCTCTTTGATTTGAGCGGTATAATCATTAAACATTTCTTCGTTTGAATAGGTGCCATTCCATCTATCCATCTTCATTTCTTCTTCATCTTCTTCAGTGAATCGACCATACATATCAACGGTTCCTGTTTGCATGGTCTTGCCAATATAAATAACGAGTTTCATATGAAGCTCATATGTCTTTGATTTAACTGGTTTATATAAAAGCGCACCATCAAGGACAACATTACGATAATCTAAGTTATCTTGTTGAATCTTGGCTTTTAAAATATCTTCAAGATGATAATCTAAAGATTCTTTGCCTAATTCTTGACCATATTCTTCCAATTTATCGTATTCTGAATGATCATTAACAGGGCCAGAACAAGCACTGAACATTAAAAATGGAAATACTAATAAAAGTAACTTTTTCATATGTATATTTTCTTAATAACTGTTTGATTTTTCAATCAAAAGATATTCAATTTGCTCTTATATTCGTTAATTAAATCGATATCTTTCATCCTCGCATTCAAAGGACTTGTGGAAGATAAATATATGATTTCGACCTTATTTTTTATTTTTGGGAGTAAATATTTGTTAAAAAGTTCCTTGGCTTTACCACCATTGAGGGCAATACATTTAATTGAGGGATATTCTTTTAAAAGACCTTCTAAATCAATCGGCACAGCGTTCTTAATAGAGGCATCGCTACTGGCGATAATGTCACATTCATAAATGACATCATATAAAGCAATATTGTGTTTAATTAGGAATTCTTTTCTTTTAGAAACACCAATTGGTTCTTCTTCATTAAACAACGCACTTAATGTTTTAAAAAATCTATTTCTTGGATGGGCATAGAAGAAACCATCTTCTCTAGATTTAATAGATGGAAAAGAACCAAGTATCAATACCTTTGAATCATGATTAATAAAAGGCGGGATAGATTCGTGAGTAATGTGTTTGTATTTATCTTTCTTTTCCATACCATTTATCTTTAAAAACAATAAGTAATATACCGGTTATTATTATAATAATACTCATCAATTGGCTAGGAGATAAGAATATACCAGTCATTCCACGATCGTCCCCTCTAAAGAATTCGAGATTAAAACGGAAAACACCATACGCAATTAAATAGATGGTTAAATAATTCTTTTTCCATTTTTGATACATAATTACCATTACTACAAAGAGAAGTAATTCAAATATTGCTTCAAACAATTGAGTGGGTAATACCTTTTCGCTTTGTCCTGGGAAATACACTCCAAAAAATGACGAGGTGAGTTTTCCATAACAACATCCTTCAAGGAAGCATCCCACTCTTCCAAAGGCATGGGCTAAAACGATAGATGGAATGAAGAATGAGAAGATAACTACTGCATTTCGGCCATATTTTGGAACAAATAGGTGAATTAAGAGAATTGTAATAGGGAAGGAAACAATCACTCCACCTAACCAAGAAATACCCGCGAGGGTCCATCTACCTAGTTCTATAGAATGGAATACAGAATCAAAGAAAGCAGCGCCTATATACATAGAGGTGCCACCTAAAGCAAAGCATCCTAATAATTTAATAGAGGTAACTTTATCAAATTGTTCTTTCTTTTGTATAAAGAAAATGGCGAACAACAAACCAGCGATTACGCCTAATACCATCATGACGTAATACATCTCTATAGTTAATGGGCCAATTTCAAAGGAAGGGAACATAATTATTCTTTCTTTACTCTACCACATCTAAGCGCATTTAATACGCATAATAGAGCCACACCTACATCTCCAAATATAGCAATCCAAATATTGGCTATACCAAACGCGGATAAAATTAATATTGCAACTTTCACGAGAATTGCAAACCAGATATTTTCTTTAACGATGCGAATTGTCTTTTTCGCGATTTGCTTAGCTTTTAATAGGCTAGATAAATTATCATGCATTAATACGATATCACTAGCTTCAATAGCAGCGTCAGATCCAACACCACCCATCGAGATACCGATATCCGCTCTTGCGAGTGTAGGAGCGTCATTAATTCCATCACCGACATAAGCGATTAATTCATTCTTTTCTTTATTTATAAAGATTTGTTCGATTTCAGACACTTTTTCTTGTGGTAACAAGGAACTCTTATAGGAAGATAGTTTCAGCGCTTCTTGGACCTCTTTTGCGCATTTCTCATTATCTCCTGTCAGCATGATTGTTTTAATATTCTGTTTATTGAAATAACTTATTAATTCATAGGCATCTTCTTTGATTTCATCTTTAATGAGGATATAACCTAAATAATCCTTGTTTTTACAAACATAGACCACGGTTCCAGCTTCATCTATTAAAGGATAATTAAATCCGTATTCATCTAATAATTTATGATTGCCACAATAAATGGTGTCTTTATCTTTTTTGGCAATAACACCTTTTCCGGGAACATTCGTGATTTTGTAATCTAAATCTTCTTTTCCTTGATACATGGCTTTAATAGATAAAGCAATTGGGTGTGAAGATTGGTTTTCACAAATATATGCATTTTTTAAGATTTCTTCTTTTTTATCTTCAGGAACAATGCTTTTAACTACAAAGTTACCTTTGGTTAATGTACCTGTCTTATCAAAGACAAATGTTTTAGCCTTATTAAAGTTTTCTAAATATAAGGAACCTTTAATTAAGATACCTAGCTTTGCGGCTTTTCCTATGGACGCAAAGAAGGAGAGAGGGACAGAAATAACTATCGCGCATGGGCAAGATACAACAAGGAAATTAAGGGCTCTAGCCACCCATACTTCAATATGTCCGTTAATAGCCCAACCAATAACCACTAATAAGATCGCGGATATAACTACGATAGGTGTATAGTATTTAGCGAATTTAGTAATGAAATTCTCTTGTTTTGATTTGACATTCGAGGCGTTTTCCACTAGTTCCAATATCTTATTAACCGTGGAATCAGAGAATGTTTTGCTAACTTTAATATCAATCGTGGATGTCAAATTAATCGCTCCACTTAATACTTCATTTCCCTTTTCGACATCCACTGGTAAAGATTCACCAGTTAATGCCTTCATATCTAAAGAAGAATCACCACTGACAATAACGCCATCAAGAGGAATTCTTTCTCCTGGTTTAACTCTAATAATGTTTCCTATTTCAATTAGTTCAGGATCCACTACTTCGATTTCACCATTATCTTTAACTAAGGAGGCAAAATCAGGACGAATATCCATTAATTCAGCGATAGATTTGCGTGATTTACCAACTGCCAGGTCTTGAAAGAACTCACCGATTTGATATAAAAGCATAACCGCAACAGCTTCTGGGAATTCTTGAATACAAAAAGCCCCAATTGTCGCGATGATCATGAGAAAATTCTCATCGAAGATTTGACCATGGATAATGTTCTTAAATGCCTTAATTAATATGTCATAAGAAATAAATAAATATATTAATAAAAAGGATAAGAAAGGGATTAACCAACTAATCTTAGGATCATCAATAAAAGAATCGAGACCGATAAGTAAATCAACGACAAATAAAGGTATAAAAACAACTAAAGAGATAATGATTCTTATTAATCTCTTTTTAAGTTTCTTAGACATTATTCAATAATCTGAAAATCAGATTCCACTTTCTTCGCTACTTTATAAGCTCTTTTGAGGGTTTCATCAAAAGATGCATCATCGATATCAATAATCATTTTTTGAGTCATAAAATTAATGGTGACACTGTTGACACCTTCAACTTTACTCATTGCTTCTTGAATCTTATTCGCGCATACCGCGCAATCGACTTCAATTTTATAAACTTTTTTCACAATAATTACTCCTTAACGTGTTCGAGGGCGCATTTGAAAATTAAAGAAACATGTTCATCATCCAAGAAATAATAGACTTCTTTGCCTTCCTTTCTTGGTTTAACAAGTTTAGCTTGTCTTAATATTCTTAATTGATGGCTAACCGCCGAGATAGGAAGTTCCACAGCTTTAGAAATATTGGAGACATTCTGTTCTCCTTTTACTAACACTGCGAGTATCTTTGTTCTGGTTGGATCCCCTAAGACTTTAAAGAGATCCGCCATATCTTCTAGATAATCATCAATTTCTAATGTTGTTTTTAATTCTTCAATGTCCATACTAACACCTCTGCTATTATTATATTGAACATTTGAGCAACTATTCAAGTGTTATTTATGTTTAGTGTGTATTTTTTATAAAAGAAAACCCCCGAGAGTTTCCTCAAGGGGGTTCTTAGTTATTTAGAAATTATTATTTCTTTTTTAACTTCTTGGAAGCGTTCAAACAGCCACCTAAGCAACCACCTAAACCGTTAGCGGCTGGTTGTTGTTGAGCTGGTGTACCTGGCTTTTTGCCAAGGGAACAACCGGCGTTTTGATTGTTTTGTTGTTGTTCTAATTCTTCTTGAAGAGCATCTTGCTTGGCTTGTTCTTTTTCATCGAGAACAGCACCGGCTTCTGCCATGTTACCACGTCTGATTTCGATAACCTTTGGAATTAAGACATATGTTGGTGTTAATGTCTTTTTCTTTCTCTTGAAGCAGCCATACTTGAATTCGATTGGTTCGGCTGTTAATGGTTCGTTTCTCATTACTGTGTTGTATTCGCCAGTAACTTTGTTGTATGTGAAGTATCTACGTAACACATATGGAACGTTGGATTTGAGTTCTTGACCCTTTTCATCGTAGTCAGTGAATTCATATGTTTGATGTTCTTCTGTGTATAAGTAGATGAGGTCGGAACCAGCGCAGTTCTTACCACTTAAGACGTTGAAGATGATCTTCTTGAGGTTATCACCATTCATATCGACTTTGTATAAGGAGAAGGCTTGTGCACCACGAGCAACTTCTTCATATCTGAATAAGTGGATTTCTTTTTCGCCAAGGATAATGTTGGCTGGGTTGACGTTGGAGAGGATTGTTCTTTGTTCAGAACCATCGACTTTCGCGCAGCAGAAGTCACCGAATTGGTCAACGAAGAAGATGACACTTGGTGTAATCTTGACTAAGCGTTTGAATTGGGTTGCAACTGTAACGCGTTGTTTGCCGTCTTCGCTAATCTTGATTAAGGCTGTGTTGATACCACTACCACTGATAGCGTATAACCAACCAGATTGATTACCGACGAAGCGTAACATTCTCTTCATAACTTCAAAGCGGGCTGTGCCTTGATAGTTGTTGGAGAATAATGGAGCAACACTGTCATTACCAACTGTGTAGAAGATGTGATCAACTGTCGCACCGATGAAATCAAAGACGTTATCTTCGATTAAGGTCTTTTCGCCTGTTTCTGTATTGTAGACGAATAAGTTCTTGTTCCAAGCATTTGGAGTGAATTGTGTCATGACGACATTGACGCCGACGACAGCGTTGATGTCATGATCACTTTCGACGACACCGAGTTCTTTGCGGTGTCTTAAGGAGTACATATAGATCTTCTTTTCTGGTTCATCTTCTGGTTTCTCAGGATTGAGTCTGGAAGCTTGATAGAATAAGACATCACCATATGTAACGATCTTGCCACGTAATGGATCATCATTGTTCGCTGTGAAGGTCTTGTATTCGATAATATCGATGACTTCGTGAACGAGTTCTGTTAATTCAAATGTAGCGAGGTCCAAATAAAGGATGGAGAAGTTGTTCTCTTGTTTGTGTTTTGGAGCTTCTGGTTCTTCCTTCTTCTTTTTGAAGAGGTTCTTTAATGTTTGTTTACAACCAGCTTTCTTCTCTTCTTCTTTTTCTTCGACTAATTCGAGTTTCTTTCTGAAGAAAATACCAGTGTGGTCTTTATTGTAATAGAAGGCGTTTGCGGTTGCTTTCTTACCAGCAACATCAACACCGAAGTCGCCTTCTTCAGAAGCGCTGTGGATGACTCTGACTGTATTGTCATGGGAATCAAAGACGGCGAGATCTTTATTCTTTTGGATGAATAATAATTTTCCGGCAAATGTGGTAATAATCTTTGTAATACCAGCTGCGAGAACTTTTTCTTTATCGATCAAATGTTCTTCTGTGAGGCCGAGTAATGTATAGGCTTCGCCTTCATAAACGTTTGGATCTTTTTCTTGTGGTTGTTCTTCTGGTTGTGCTTCGGCTTTCTTGCCTTTCTTACCACAGCCAGCGCCTTTCTTCTTTTGTCCTTCCTCTTCAGGATGTTTGACATCAAAGACATAGTCTTCTTCTTGAGATTTTCTTAAGAAGTAGTCTTTTAAGCCAATACGGATAATGGAGGAATGGAATAAGAATTCGGCATTTAATTTGCTCAAATAGAGAGCAGCATCAGAATAACCAACGATTTTTGCAAATAATGCAGCAGCGACAGATAAGTCATCTTTATTGAATGCATCAACTGCTAATTGGTATGTGCCAGCAGCTTCGATGCCTCTTTCTAATAATTCTTTTGCAACTTTAGCATCAGAGGCGGCTTTAGCTTTCTTAATAACTGGTTCATCGCCAATTTCTTTAATTTCGTGAACTTGTTCTTCAAATCTCTTCTTTAAAGCGGCTAAACCTGTTTGCATTTGTGTGAATTTAGCTGCTTCAAGTTTGAAGCTTCTTGCGTATTCAACAGCGGCTTCTAAGTCTGCAAAGATTTGTTCTTGATTATCACGTAATAAATTCATGATAAAGGAATAATCATTAAAGACTTGTAAAACCTTTGTGTAGTCGTATCCATCATAGACATCGAACATTTCTTGTTCTAATTCTTGTAATGAATCGAGTTTCTTGTTGAGTGGGGTGATTCTTGCTTCGAAGTCTAATAGCCACACGATTGGTGTAGCACCACTCTTCATCTTTTTATCTTCAACCATCTCCATGACGGCTTCTGGGTATAAGTCACCATCGAGTTTGAAGTGAGCCCAGTCAAAGCGATCATAGAAATTCTTTAAATAAATCAACGCTGATTCTGGACTTTCAATTCCTGCCATCGCTGCGACTGCGCCGCTAACAACACCACCTGCGACTGCGCCACCGGCTGCGGCAAAACCGCCAACTGGGCGAGCTTGAGCTGTTGTTCTTGATGTGAGGATGTCGGCTGCTCTAATTGTGGAATCACAGCTTTGACATTCGACTTGAACATCTGTAGCTTGATACATTAATTTGGATCTACAATTTGGGCAAAAACCGCTAAGCATTTTGCTGTCCATATAATTTCTCCTTTCCTATGGATAGTCATCTCCACCATTAGGTGGTTTGCATCTTTTTATTCTCTTAATCCCCTTCGTTACCCCAACGACAATTCCGAACTTCTGAATAGCCATTATCATATAAGTTGAACAGGTTGGATTGTAACGACACTGTTTTCGCACCTCCATAGGAGCAAATGCCTTATACATGAGGACCATTCCAATCAGAAATCTTCTGAATAGGATGTAAGTTGAGATTATGAACACCGCTAAAAAGATAAAACGGTAATTTCCTAAGTGTGGGTAGATAAGTAGCCCATATATTACCCAAATGACGGCAATGATGAGAGGCGGAATGTAGAAGTATGTAACTAGATCTATCTTCCGGATCTCCCGTATTCGGGAATACCGTTGAAGCCTACCCATGAAACTATTTGCTCATTCTCACGAGCGCGTTTCTTCTGGCTAAAATTTGTTGGGCTTTGGCCACGCCTGGCTTAACATCCATGG
Organism: Bacilli bacterium; assembly: GCA_024696885.1. Taxonomy (GTDB): domain Bacteria; phylum Bacillota_I; class Bacilli_A; order RFN20; family CAG-826; genus CAJOLV01. The sequence continues at coordinate 8,155 of JAILGI010000095.1, read as the reverse complement.
CGGGGTCGGCTTTAACTGCGTTATTTAAATCTAATAATGCATCGCGAAGTTCTTTTTCATAAACTTCGATTTTTTCATTGCTCATTGGATCGCTATAACGAATAGCTTCTGATAATTTTTTGAGTTCCGCTTTGCCTTCTTGGTTGGTGCAGACTGCCATTGTGTCATCTGCGTAGAATTGACATTCGCGGATGTATAATACTTTTTCTTTAATTTCTTTGGCTTGATCATTGGTGTATTTGAGACCAATCATGATGTAAGCCGCGATAACTAAGTACACTAATGTGATGATGATTTCGATTGCCCATGTCCAACCGACGTGTGTCATTGGAGCATACATGAGGATGAAACCAACAATCCAGTAAATAATGGTAACAACGTATGTTACATAGTAAATAACTGGAAGTGATAAGAATTGTGTAAATTTCTTTCTGGAGAGGAAGTAAAGTCCAACAGCGAGAAGGAAGCTCACGATGAATGAGAATGACCACGCAATCCAGAAGACTGGACTTTCTTTACGAGCATCAGAAACTGTTAAGAAGAGAATGATATTAAGAATAATATCAATCACTAATTCCGCTCCGAGAGCAAATAGACGGATATACTTTTTCATTTTTTATTCCACCTTATTTCAATTTATTTCCACAGTTTGGACAGAAAGCTAAATCGCCTTCAATCTTTGCACCGCATTGTGGGCAGAATTTTTCTTGTTTTGCACCAACTGGGGCACCACAGTTTGGACAGAATTTTGTTCCTGGAGGTAATTGTGCACCACATTGAGCACAAACAGCAGGAGCAACTTCCATCTTATTGCCACAGTTTGGGCAGAACTTCATGCCGGCTGGGACCATTTGGCCACAAGCTGGGCATGGTGTTCCAGGTTGTTGCATTTGTGGTTGTTGAGGCATTTGTTGAGGCATTTGTTGTTGTCCACCTTGTTGTTGTGGATGCATAGCATTGTTCATCATGCCACCAACAGCGCCCATCATACCAACGCCCATGCCAATACCAACACCAGCATTCATGATTGCACCACCGGTTGCTTGGTTACCAGCAGCGGTTTCCAAGACATCGTATTGTCTCTTTTCTTGGAAGGTGTAACCGAGTTGTTGTTGATCATAAGCTTTGGCTTCTGTTGCACGCATTGAAGCTTTCTTTTGTGCTTCGGACATAATAACTGTCGCAGATGCTTCGTCTTTGACGGCTCTTAATGTCGCCAAATCTTCTTCATCAGGAATGATTTCTGCAACATAGAAGTGTTCTAATTCTAAACCTAAAGGTTCGAGTCTTGGATTGAGTTGGGCCAAGATAGAATCAGATAAGCTTGGTAATTCGTTGTTGATTTCAAGGACGGAACAACCTAAGTCTCTAATACCACCAGAGATACTGGATCTGACATAGGCCATAACCATCGCTTTGATTGATTTTCTAACTGTAGCGACGTCGAATTCTTTTAATTGACCGACGACTTTGACGACGAATTTACGGGAATCGGAAACTTTAATTGCCATTTGACCATTGGCCCTTAAGGCGATTAAACGATTGTAAACTGGGTCATCGACAGTAATTGGGTTATCTGTTCCCCAACCAACGCTTAAAACGCAAACCTTATTAATGAAAACAACACTACATGGGAATGGGGTCTTGGATTGATTAAAGAATTTGCCGAAAACTTTGGTTAGTAATGGAATGTTATAAGTATTTAACTCATATCTTCCAGATGGGAAGAGATCTAAAGCTTGTCCATCTTTATAGAACAAAGCTTCTTGGGATTCATTGACGACTAAAACGGATTTAGCGAAAAAATCCTCATAAGTAGACTTGGTAACAAGAGTATCGTTATCTTGTTCACAAGAAATTAAATCAAGTCTTGCCATTATAATGTGAACTCCTAACAAAGATATATTTCTTTGAAGAAATTATAGAATATAAAAATCTCACCCTGCAACAAAAAAATACTAACCTTTATAAAAGGTTCATGCGTATAGGCGCAACACAATCGCAACTTTAAACCATATTTATAAATAAAAATCCCTTCGTAGAAGGGATAATTTATTAACTTAGCACAATTTATGTATTAGTAAATATAGCCAGTTTTGTCGCCTTTCATAAGGTATTCTTGGTACTTCTTCAAGGCTTCTTCACAAGCACCTTTATTAATAGCGGCTTGTTCAGACATTTCTTCATTGGCATTGATTCTATATCCGCATCTCAAACCAGCGGTATTCCAGTATTTGCAAAAATGACATTTTTTAACGAGCATAATTCACACCTCTTTATTAAATTTATAATAGCACATTTTTATTCGTAATTAATAGGTTCTTCTAGAGAGGGAATATCCTTATGTTCGTAGTAGAAATCTTGGGTAAGTGTACCTTTAGTGTTAGAGGCATCAATACCCCAAACAAAGGTGCTATAAGTTTCATTTGTCGAAAGTGATTTTAAATAGAGATTATCATCAATTACAAAAGAAAGAGTTATTTTTTTAAACACAGGATCCGCCTTAAGGTTACCGGTGATTTTCATCTGTTTTATGTAGTTTAATGTCGATAGTTTTGGATTAAGTTCTAAGGTGATTAAATATGTGTCTTCGCCACTATTTTCCCTTTTTGACTCAATTAATGTCTTGTGATTGATAGTGTAAATTGAACCTGTATTTAATGTCCTTCCCCACTTATCTAAGAAGGCCTCATGAGTGTATTCAGTAATCTTACAATTTTCATAATGGCCAATATGCGATTCATATTTCCCTTTATACCAGGTTACTTTTTCTTCATCTTGATAAAAGCGATTCGCCGCTTTTACAAAACGAGAATAGGACAAGTCTTCTTCGAATAAGTTTTTATTGTCTTTAATGAGTAATCCATTAATGGATTGTTTTACTCCTAACGCCACTACTTCACCTTTTGTCGTAGCGTAGAATTGTTCGCTATTTTCCACATTTAACAAAGCAATATTAACAATATCCACATCGTCAAAAGTGGTTAGATAATCTTCTTTATTAAGTGTTTTATATTGGGCATATGTTTCCTCAAAACTCTCGCTTAAATCAATCTCTTCCTCTTCTACCGCTTTGGTTTTGATTAAGGAATGCAATAACAAAGCACTTAATGCACCAACGGTCACTAAAAAGGGAGAGATGGATAAAACGATAATATCTTTTTTATTCACTGAAAACTATTGGTTACCCGCCATTAAATATTGAATGAATGGCACTTCGATTGTGGCGTCTAATCTTGGGGACAATTGTTCGCCTTTATTCACGGTTTGACCGCCTAAGAATGTGACATCATAGACTTTTTCATATGATACTTCTTCTGGATTCAAACCTAATTGAGCAAATAATTTATCACTCGCTGTCACTAAAACTGGTTTCAACAACATACCCGCGGTAAATAATGCGGTTGCTAAGTGGTTCATAACACTGGCGAGTTCTTTTTCTTTTTCGGGATCTTTAGCTAAAACCCATGGGGTGGTTTCGTCGATGTATTTATTCGCACGATTGACGATGTCCATCGCCGCGGTGATAGCTTCTGTGATCTTAAGATCATCTAATAAATTTTCATATTGTTTGACGGAAGTTTGAATAACACTTTCTAATTCACCATCCACAGAATTTAATCTACCTTGGTAGGCAGGAATAACACCACCGAAATACTTATTAATCATGGAAACTGTTCTGTTTAATAAGTTTCCTAAGGCGTTGGCTAAATCTGTATTGCTTCTTTCCACGAATTGTTCAGGTGTAAAGGAACCATCTTGACCAAAGGTCACTTCTCTTGCTAAATAGTATCTAACCGCATCCACGCCAAATCTTTCCACAAGTGGATATGGATCGACAACGTTACCTTTGGATTTACTCATCTTAGAGTTTCTCATCATCAATAATCCATGAATGAGTTCTCTATCTGGTTTTCTTAATCCTAAAGACTCAAGGAACATTGGCCAATAAATCGCATGGAAACGTGTGATGTCCGCGCCTAAGATGTGAATGGTTTCACATTCTGGGTCTTGCCAGAACTTATTAAATAATTCTGGATGTTCACTATCATAGCCTAATGCGGTGATGTAGTTAGTTAAAGCATCTAGCCAAACATAGATAACATGTTTTTCATTTTCTCTAATTGGGATACCCCAAGAGAAAGATGTTCTAGAAACACATAAATCATCTAATCCTGGTTTGATAAATGTATTAATCATTTCGTTCTTACGAGATTCTGGAGTTAAGAACTTTGGATTTTCTTCGTAGAACTTTAATAATGAGTCGACATATTTTTGTGTTTTAAAGAAGTATGCTTCTTCTTCTGCGACTTGTACTGGTCTACCACAGTCAGGACAAATGTGATCAGGACCGACTTGTGTATCTGTCCAGAATGATTCACATGGTGTGCAGTACCAACCTTTGTATTTACCTAAATAAATATCGCCTTTAGCGAGCATTTTAGAGAAGATGTCTTGCACCACTTTGACGTGTCTATCTTGTGTAGTTCTAATAAAGTCATCATTAGAAATATCTAATAGTTTCCATAACTTGTGGAAACCTTCGACGATTTCATCGACAAATTGTTGTGGTGATTTACCCGCTGCGGCAGCATTCTTTTCAATCTTTTGTCCGTGTTCATCCGCACCTGTAAGGAAATAACACTCAAAACCTCTTAAGCGTTTATAACGCGCAAAAATATCAGTGAGTGTTGTACAGTATGCATGACCTATGTGTAATTTCGCACTCGGATAATAAATCGGAGTGGTTATGTAAAATCTTTTCTTATCCATGGCAAATGAGCCTCCCCTGTAAGTAATGATATTATAAAAGAAAACCGCTAAAAGCGGTAATCTTATAAAATATTTTTCACTTTTTTCAAATATTATTGAGGAGAATATCCATTTTTCATACCTTTTTATACAAACATAAAGACAGAAACATAAAAAATGGTATAATTTTTTAGTGTTCTTTGTGCTGGAGGACAAAACTATGAAATATGATGTCGTAATTGTTGGTGCTGGTCCAAGCGGCTACATGTGTGCTTACGAGCTCGCAGAAAAGCAACCAAAATTAAAGATTCTTCTTCTTGATAGAGGAAGAAATATTTACGAAAGAAAATGTCCAGTTTTAGAACACAAAATTGCGAAGTGCCCAATGAATCAAAATGGTGTTCAAGGCTGCCAACCAGCTTGTTCGATTACAAGTGGTTTCGGTGGAGCGGGTGCTTATTCCGATGGTAAGTTCAACATCACCACTGAATTCGGTGGATGGTTAACAGATTATATATCTCCAGAAGAGTTAATTGATATTATCCACTATGTGGATGATATTAATCTTTCTTTTGGTGCGACTAAAGTCTTAACCAATCCTGATACAGAAAAAGTGAAAGAGATTGAAAGACGCGCGATGTCCGTAGGCGTCAAATTATTAAGAAGCCAAGTAAGACATTTAGGTACTGAAGAAAACATTAAGATTCTTTCTCGTTTATATGATTACTTATCTAAGAAGATTGAAATGAGATTTGCCACAAGGGTGAAAGATATCATTATCAAAGATAACGCTATACAAGGTGTGAAATTAGATAACGATGAAGTCATCGAAGGTAAATATGTTGTCTTATGCGTGGGTAGAGAAGGAAGCAAATGGTTGAATGAATTATTCGATCGTTACCAAATCCCACTATCACAAACACAAGTCGATATCGGTGTTCGTGTGGAATGTCCAAATATCGTCATGGAAGAAATTAATAAAAACTTATACGAAGGTAAGTTCTTATATAAAACAAGCGTCGGTAGTTCAGTGAGAACTTTCTGCGCTAACCCAGGTGGACACGTCGTTATGGAAAACTATGAGGGTGTCATTAATGTGAATGGCCACTCCTACAATGATTCCAAGCTATCAAGTAATAACACAAACTTCGCATTACTTGTGTCCCACCACTTCGAAGAACCATTCAAAAAGCCAAATGAATATGCCTTAAAGGTTTCTTCTCTTGCAAACCAATTAGCGTGCGGTTCTGTTATTGTACAGAAATACGGCGATATCAAACTTGGTAGAAGAAGTACGAAGAAGAGAATCGAAGAAGGCTTTGTAAGGCCCACACTTAAAGAAGCGGTTCCTGGTGACTTAGCACTAGCACTTCCATATAAAACAATGAGATCAATTATTGAAATGATTGAAGTGTTAGATAAGATTACTCCGGGTATCGCAACAGAACATACATTACTCTATGGTGTTGAAGCAAAATATTATTCCGCACATCCGGATATGACTAATGAATTAGAAGTTAAAGGTATTTCTAACTTATATGTCGCAGGTGATGGAGCGGGTTTAACAAGAGGTTTAGCACAAGCATCGGCTTGTGGCGTGTATATTGCTAGAAATATTATCAAAAGAGGAGAGTAAAAAAGATTAATTAGTATGGCAAAGTATTACGGAACTGTGAGTAGAGGTATTAAATTACCAATCATCAAACAAGGTGACGATTTAGCGAACATTGTGGTTGGAAACGTGTTAGCAGCCGCTAAAGAAGCACCATTCGAATTACACGATCGAGATGTAATTGCAATCACAGAAAGCGTTGTGGCGAGATGCCAAGGCAATTATGCTTCTGTGGATGATATCGCAACAGATATCAAAAACAAGTTCCCAACCGGCGAGATGGGCGTCATATTCCCAATCTTATCAAGAAACAGATTTGCAATTTTATTAAAGGGATTTGCAAGAGGATGTAAGAAAATATTCTTAATGCTCTCATATCCAAGCGATGAAGTCGGCAATGCCTTATTAACTTATGATGAACTAGATGAAAAGGGTGTTAATCCTTATAGCGATGTTCTCTCATTAACAAAATACAGGGAATTATTTGGACACAAAGTCCATGAATTCACCGGTGTTGATTATATCGATTACTATGTTGATTTAATAAAAAGTGAAGGTTGTGAAGTGGAAGTTATCTTCGCTAACCAACCAAAAGCTATTTTAGAGTACACAAAGAACGTTTTAGCGTGCGATATTCATACGCGTAATAGAACGAAGCGTATTTTAAAAGAAAAGGGCGCAGAACGCGTATTTGGATTAGATGACATTTTAAATAAACCAGTAAATGGAAGTGGCTCTAACGAAAAATATGGATTATTAGGTAGTAATAAATCCACAGAAGAAGTCGTTAAGTTATTCCCAAATAAAGGACAAGAATTAGTGTTAGAAATTCAATCCTTAATCAAAGAGAAAACTGGTAAGAATGTCGAAGTCATGATTTATGGCGATGGAGCATTCAAAGACCCACAAGGAAAGATTTGGGAACTCGCTGATCCAGTGGTATCCCCATTCTTCACTGAAGGTCTTAGAGGCACACCTAATGAATTAAAACTCAAATTCCTCGCGGACAATGAGTTCAAAGATTTAAAGGGTGATGAATTAAAAGAGGCGATTAAAGCCAAGATTAAAGAAAAAGAAGGCAGTCTTGTCGGTAAGATGGCGGGTGAGGGCACCACTCCTAGACAATTAACTGATTTAATTGGTTCCTTATGTGACTTAACTTCTGGTTCCGGAGATAAAGGAACACCAGTAGTCTTAGTCCAAGGTTACTTCACAAACTATTCTCAAGAATAAAAAATAACGCATCTATTGATGCGTTTTCCTTTAGAATAAATCTGAATGACTTCCAGTTCGAATTAATAAAAGAACTAACTCAACATTTGAATACTTATAAATAAGCAACCAATCGGGTTCGATGTGTAATTCACGGCAGTTTTTGTATAACCGATTTGGTTGTAATTGATGATCTCTATATTTTTCAGGAATCACTTTACCTTCTTTTAATAGAGATATTACTTCTTCTAATTTTTGTGGGTTTAATCCTCTTTTAACGCTTGTTTTGTAATCTTTTTTAAATTGTGTTGTTGTTTTGACAGTGTAATTCATTTCTCCAAGTCTTCCATTAAATCTTTGACATCGGTAAATGATTTGACTTTTTTCTTCCCTTTTTCAATCTCTTCTGCTTCTTTTAATGCTGCTAGGGTTGTTTCATTTGGAATTTCCGCTTTTAGTTCAAAAGGTATGCTATTCGTACGAACAACTTGATGATAAAACATATTAATGGCAGAAGATGCTGAAATGCCAAGTGACGCAAATACTTCCTCGGCTTGTTTTTTTAATTTTGAATCAATT
>JAILGI010000092.1 GCA_024696885.1 Bacilli bacterium | reverse complement strand
AATCAACGATGAATCCACCGTGGCGTTAGGAGTGTTCTATCGAGTGCAAGAATGCTCAGAATATGCGGAAGAAAAATTTGAAGAATATAACTTTGGAATACATCTTTTCTAAAGAAAACAATTAAAAGAAAAACGGCATCGATGAAAGGTACCCCAAATCCTAGACATTAGGAAAGGGGTACTTTTTCTATGAAATATTCATGGAAATTCAAACTTGAGTGCATCAACAAGTATAAAAATGGCGAATATATCATTCTTCCTAGGGCTCTTATGAATCGCAGGACTTTCATGAATCATGTTAGAGAGTGGGTGAAAAACTACGATGATTTAGATATTGATGGTTTAAAGCATTCTTCAACGAACAAAGATTGGACACCTGAAAAACGATTTGAATTAGTGGCAAAAGTTCTTGCTGGTAAATCCATTAATGACGTTGCTAAAAAAACTCACATTAATCCAGGACAACTATATCAATGGGTAAGAAAATATAACGAAAGAGGCATGGATGGTTTACAATGTAAAAAAGGTAGACCAACTAAACAAATCGTTATGAAAAAGAAAACAAAGAAGTCTAAAATATCCGTTTCCGAACAAGAAGAATTAAAACTTCTTAGAGAAAGAAATGAATATTTAGAAATGGAGAACGAGTACCTAAAAAAACTCAATGCCTTGGTCTCAAAGAGGGAAGCCGCGGAAGCCAAGGCGAAAAAGCAAAGGTAATTAGTGAGTTACTATCCATTCATAAAGGGTGGATTTTATCTAAATTACTTAAAGTGGCTTCGCTTCCACGAGCAACATATTATTTCGAACTCAAAAAACTTGATAAAGACGTTAAAAATAAAGAAATAATGGACTTAATCCAAAGTATTTTCTATGAAAACAAACAAAGATATGGCTTTAAACGCATCACAGCGGAGCTTCGTAATCGTGGTTATTTAATCAATCATAAGAAAGTACTTCGATTAATGACTAAATTAGGCCTACGAGCGGTTAAAAGAAAACAAAAGTATCATTCATATATTGGTGAAGTTGGTCATATTGCAGATAATCTTATTAATAGAAACTTTGTAGCAACTAAACCTAATGAAAAATGGACTACTGATGTTTCTCAATTTAACTGTCCATTTGGTAAATGTTATTTATCTCCAATTATTGATATGGGGATGGGTGATGTTGTTTCCTGGGATTTATCGTTGAGTCCAAACTTAGAGCAAACAAAACGAATGTTAGATGAAGCTTTTACAAAACATCCTCATCTAAAAGGCCTTATATTTCATAGTGATATGGGTTGGCAATACCAACATAATTATTATCAAAATAGACTCAAGGAAAAAGGTATTGTTCAATCAATGTCTAGAAAAGGAAACTGCATTGATAACTGTGTAATGGAATCGTTCTTTGGGGTAATGAAGAATGAAATGTTTTATGGTCATGAATCAGAATTCAAAACTTTTGATCAATTTAAAGTAGCGGTTGCTGAATACATCGATTATTACAACAATCGTAGAATTAAGAGTAAAACAAAATGGATGCCCCCATCTAAGTTTAGGGAAGCATCCATGTTGAGCTTATGATATAATCCAGTTAACAAACAATTAGTGTCTAGATAACTGGGTACCTATCAGTTTCTGGCTTTTATTTTTCATTAGTTACCTAATATAGTGGAATCACTCAAGAAGTCGTTTTTACTAGCTTCTTGGAAGAGATTTAATAAATCAGAGATGGTGAGTTTCTTCTTTTCTTCACCACTTATGTCAATAACCACTTTTCCTTTGCTCATCATGATAAGGCGGTTACCATATTTGATTGCATCTTTCATGTTATGGGTAATCATAACGGTGGTTAAACCATTTCTTTTGACGATATCTTCGGTAATTTGTAATACCTTTTCTGCAGTCTTAGGATCTAAAGCCGCGGTGTGTTCATCTAAGAGAAGGATTTGTTTAGTTAAATCGTATTCTCTTATTTTTTTATCCATTGTATCAAAAGCTTCTTTAATCTTTTGATTTTTCTCTTCTTTAGAAATATCTAATTGTTTCATTTCTTGTTTTTTGGCTTTATATTTCGCTTTTTCTTCTTTTATGACTCTTTCAATTTCTTCTTTCGCTTTGGCTTTATCTCCATCGATAAAACGGACATAATCCCTTTTAATCACGTGATAAGAAGGGTTTTGACGAATAGTCGCCATTAGAAGGGTTAAGGCCTGTCTTTGACCACCGGATAATAAACCAACTTTTTGATGGATTCTATTTTCTAAACCTAAATCTAAAGTTTTTAATTGTTCGATAAAGTACTCTTTATCTCTATTCTTAGTGGACCATCTAAATGGGGAGCGCATTTTGCCTCTCCCATAAGCGAGGGTGAGGTTTTCTAAAATGGTCATGTCGGCAGCGGTACCCATCATTGGATCTTGGAACACTCTTCCAAAATATGGAGCGCGTGTATGTTCAGACATATTACCAATATCATTGTTGTTTAATAAGACTAAACCTTTATCCGCTTCGATA
>JAILGI010000040.1 GCA_024696885.1 Bacilli bacterium | reverse complement strand
TTTTGTGAATTTGCCATTAGGAGAATGTTCATTCTTATATCCTTCAGGGAGTAAATCTTTGGCTTCTTTTTGATACCAAATATTGGAACCAAATTGTCTAAATAATTCTTCAACATGGTTAAATACTTTTTCTTCGATGATCGGTGTGCCATCTTCGTTATAGAAGATTGGGATTGGGACACCCCATGCTCTTTGACGGGAAATACACCAGTCAGCGCGGTCTTTAATCATATTAACCATTCTGTTTTCACCCCAAGCTGGATACCATTTGACGTTATGAATGGTTTCGATTAATTGGTCTCTAATTGGTTCGATAGAGCAGAACCATTGTGATGTCGCTCTAAAGATTAATGGTTTACCAGTACGCCAGTCATGTGGATAACTATGGGTAAAGGTGGTGTGTTTTAATAAAGCACCATTTTCTTCGATAATTTTGAGAACTGCGTCATTTGCTTGTTCGTAGAACAAACCTTCAATTCCTTCGCCTGTTCCTTTCATCATATAGCCGCGTTCATCCACTGGGCAATATGGCTCTAAACCTCTATTTGGATAGTTCTTACAAACTTGATAGTCTTCCACACCGTGTCCAGGAGCGGTATGGACTAAACCAGTACCGGCATCGTTAGTGACGTGTGTGCCAACGATAACAAGGGAATCACGATCATAGAAAGGATGCTTACAGACGACATATTCGAGTTCGCTTCCTCTAAATGTTTTTAAAAGTTTGATATCACCGAGTTCTAATTCTGCTTTTAATTGTTCTTCAAATTCTTTTAAGAACACTAATTTACCTTTATTAGTTTGATATTCACCATAAATGAAATCTGGATGGGCAGAAATCGCTAAGTTAGCGGGTAATGTCCAAGGGGTGGTTGTCCAAATGACGAGTCTCGCGTCATTATCCACAATGCCTTTTCCATCTTTCACATTGAAAGCGACATAGATGGAATGAGAGAGGACATCTGCGTATTCAATTTCGGCTTCCGCTAAAGCGGATTCACTGCTTGGTGACCAATAAACTGGCTTTAATCCCTTGTAGATGAGGCCTTTAAGAGCCATCACAGAGAACATGTGGATTTGCCAAGCTTCATATTCTTTATTAAGCGTTAAGTAAGGATTATCAAAATCACCCACTAAACCGAGCCTTCTGATTTGCGCTTTTTGTCTTTCGACTTGTTTTAAAGCGTATTCTTCACATTTTTGACGGAATTCAACAATTGGGGTCGTTTTTCTATTTACACCGGATTTAGTGACTTGGTTTTCAATTGGCAAACCATGTGTATCCCAACCAAAAACAAAGGGTGTATTAAATCCTTGCATGTTTTTATATCTCACGACAAAATCTTTTAAGATTCTGTTGAGCATGTGACCGCAGTGCATATCACCATTAGCGTATGGAGGGCCATCATGAAGGGTGTATTCTCTTCCGTTTTCACGTAGTGAATTCATCTCTTGATATAAGTTATGTTCTTTCCAATTCTCCACGAGAAGTGGTTCTTTAATGTTTAAATTACCACGCATTTCGAAGTTGGATTTGTTCATTAATAATGTGTCTTTATATTCCATAAAGCGACCTCTTTCATTTATTTTGAGTGGGTTTAGCCATTATTTAAGCCTTATATCACTCAATAATCGTTTCACATGCGATATCATACCATACGCGAATAAAAGAAAAAAGGGCGAAATCGCCCTTTATCTCACTTTTTAATAGCAATTAATCTTCGGTTCTTAAGAAATTTGGAAGGATATCGTCATCACTTAAGGATTCATTATTTTCTTTAGGTGCGACAACTTCTTCATTCATTAAGACGTTATCGATTGGTTGTTCGATTGGTTTATTAGGAACAAATGGTGTTGGTGCTTCAAAATCGACTTCGTTTTCAAAGTCACTAGCGATGACACTGACTAAGATTTCATCGGTTAATTGATCGTTAATTGTGACACCAAATTTGATATCGATATCCCTATTCGCTGCGGCGATGAGTAGGTTAACAGTTTCCTGGGCATCGAATAAGCTAACATTGCTGCCACAGGTGATGGCCACAATGGCGCGTCTAGCACCCGAAATGGAGGCTTCTAATAATGGACAGTTAATTGCACTGTTAGCGGCGTCCTTGGCTCTATTTGCCCCTGTTCCCATGCCAAATCCGATTAAAGCAACACCAGAATTGTCTAATGTAGCGCGTACATCAGCGAAATCGAGGTTGATAACCGCTGGTAACATGATTAAGTTAACGACGGTTTTTACGGATTGAGCTAAGACTTTATCGGATTCATTGAAAGCTTGCGAAATTGGTGAATTACCGTTAGTCATTAATAATTTATCATTGCTAACAACAATGATAGAATCGACAATTTCCTTTAATTTATTTAAGCCAGCGATGGAATTAACAATGCGCTTTTTTCCTTCGAAGCCAAATGGACGGGTGACGATAGCAATAACTAAAGCACCTGCGTCTTTCGCGTAACGGGCAATAACAGGAGCGGCACCTGTACCTGTGCCACCGCCCATACCGGCAGCGATGAAGACCATGTTGGCGTCTTTGACGATTTCTTTAATTTCTTCGACACTCGCTTCTGCGGCTTGTTCGCCTTTTTCAGGCATGCCGCCTGCGCCTAAACCACCAGTGATATCTGGTCCGAGGACTAAGCGGTGTTCACTCTTACTTGTAGAAAGAGCTTGTTTGTCGGTATTAGCAACCCAGAATGTGACGTTAGCAATTTCTTCGTCAATCATTCGATTGACGGCGTTATTACCAGCACCACCAACGCCAATAACTACAATTTTGGCAGCGGGTTCAAAGTTGGATAAATCATAATTGTCGACCATAATATAGCCTCCTTAATTTTCATCGCGTGTCAATTGACCTACGCGAGGGTGATTTTCATCGTAAACTGTGGGGTTAGATGCATTTGCTAAGATAAGACCTAAGCAATTTGTATACGTCGCATCGCGAGCGCCTAAGTTGCGTGGAGCGATGACATGTACATCATCAGATTCCACTTTGGGGGCGAGATAGTTTTCTAACCCGTATAATTGTGATCCTCCACCAACGAGAATCATTGGGGATTTTTTTAAACTTGGATCATAGTTTTGTAATAATTGTTCTAGAGAAGCGTTCAAATCTTTGACGAAGATGGATAATTCTTCTTTGATTATTTGATTTAATTCATCAGCGTAATGTTTAGTTTCATTGCCTTCTTCATCAGTGACGCGACAAATAGGAGCTTTGAAGTTCATTTCGCGATTATCTAATCCATATGTAATCTTGAATTTTTCGGCATCAACTTCGTTGACGTTAAAGACTTCCATAATCTTTTCGGTGATATTATCGCCACCCCAAGGGAAGTAAACAGAGCCGTATAATCTCTTTTCACCAACGAGAGATACGGTTGTCATCGTGGCACCGATATCCACAAGGATATAGTCATTTGGTACATCTTGATATGAACCTAAGAGTTCACAAGCGGCGAATGGAGCGACGATTTGTCTTTTCACATTAATGCCTGCACCTAGTAACGCTTGAGCGTATTGCTTGTTGATGTGCTTAGGCAATGTGTGTACCATAGCGCCCACTCTTACTGTGGAACTTTGTTGTCCTAAAGGTGGTTTAATAAATCTAGTTCCTTGATCTAGTTCATAGAAGACTGGAACGATATCAATTAATTCATTTTCAAATGGAAGTTGGCCATTTCTAATAAGCGCGTGTACGTTACGAATATCGATTTTGCCAATACAACCATCATCACCGACAACTGTAGTTATTTGTTGTGAGGTGAAGATTTGCAAACCATATGGAGGCAAGGCTAAAAGGACTTCGGAAATGCTTAATTTCAGTTCAGCGGATGGATCGGTAAAATTCTTAATCTCTTTAACACACTGTGTTACTTTGGAGATATCGACAAAATTACCGCCTTCAATCATATGACCATAAGGTCTTGTTAAGGCGTATAGGACATAAACTTGACCATTAAGTTCATATCCGATGACTAATTTCATTTTCTTAGAACCGAATTCTAATGCTGCAACTGGCTTTTCCATACTGTTTTTCTCTTATTTTGCTTCATTATAAATGATATGGGAAAATTATGCAATAATTAACTATAAGTTAACAAAACTACTAATAATCTACTAATTATCTACTATTTCAGTAAATTTCATCTATACCTTTTATATAAATATAATATAAGGGAAGACGGAATCTATCCTTTGGCAATGTAGAATCTATCTTTCAATTGATCAGAATGACCACTATTTCTCATAATATTTAATGAATAAAGGTAGAAAAAATAAAAGACCACCGAAGTGGCCTCTTACAATAATCTATATGTTTTTAAGGAGAGATTATTTGTCGTAACTTAAGAATCTTGCTTCCTCTTCAATTGGAGTTTCTTCCTCTTCTTCGACGGTCGCATGTGTAGGTTCTTTGCTGTTTCCTTTAATAGCAATGTAGGTTGGAATTACCGCGATGGTTATTGCGGTGGCAAAAATGACAAAGCTAAGGAAGAATGCTTTGGCGCGATAGTAACTACCACGATGATTGTTCTTGACTAGTTTGTCCTTCATGCTCTTACTCCTTTCTACTTTCTTTCAATAATTCTGAGCTTCGCGGAGGCACTTCGATGGTTGATTTCGAGTTCCTCTTTTCCACTAACGATTGGTTTATTATTCACTAATCGATATTGTTTTTCTTTTTCTTTTCTCGGTCCGTCATAGCGATCACCAATTTCCACTGCTGCTTCTTTGAAGATATTTTTTACAATTCTATCTTCACCGCTATGGAAGGTGATGACGGCTAATCTTCCACCATTTTCTCTTAAATGAGGAAGAATGTCGTTTAATGTCTTTGTTAAGACATTTAGTTCGTCGTTGACGGCGATTCTTAAGGCTTGGAACACTTGTTTTGCGGGGTGTCCGACCTTCTTTAATTCTTTCATTGGCTTACTAGCTTTAATGATATCCACTAGCTCGAATGTTGTTTCAATGGGTTTATTTAAGCGATATCTGACGATGTTCTTACTGATTTGATAAGCGTATTTTTCATCGCCATAATCTCTAAATATCTTGGTTAGTTCTTCAACGCTATAGTTGTTGAGGATTTCTTTAGCGCTTAATCTTTGTTCTTGATCCATGCGCATGTCGATGGGAGCGTCTACTCGATAGGAGAATCCACGTTCGCCTTCGTCGAATTGGGGGGAGCTGACTCCTAAGTCCATCAATACTCCATCAACGTAATCGATATTTAAGTCTTTTAAGATGTCGTTAATGAAGGAGAAATTGGATTTAATTATTTTATAATTACCACCAATAGCTTTTAATTGTTCTTCTGATTTATCAATCGCTTCTTGATCTTGGTCAACGCCGATTAATAAGCCTTTATCTAATCTTTTTAAGATTTCGCTCGAATGTCCGGCTCTACCGAGTGTTAAGTCGAGATAGATGCCATCTTTTTTGATGTTTAATCCCTCAATGGTTTCTTTTAATAAGACGGGGATATGTTCACTCATCTTTTATTCACCTTTGAGTTTTTCGGCGATATCTTCGAAGTTTTCATCCATTGATTTGATGTATTCTTCATATTTTTCTTTATCCCAGACTTCGATGTGATCGAATACGCCTAAGACGATGACATCTTTACCGATATGATATTGGTTTAAAAGTTGTGTGGGGATTTGAACACGTCCGGATTTATCGACATCGAGTTCACTCACGGTTGCGAGTTGGACACGGAGATAAGCACGGGCGTCTTTCTTTTCAAATGGTAAGGTGGCACTTTGTGCCATCACTTGTTCAAAGGCTTCATTTTTATAAATGGATAAAGCACCGTCGTATCCCTTCATGACGTAGGCTTTAGTGCCTAACTCTTCACGCATTTTACGGGGTATGACTAAGCGACCTTTATCATCTAAAGAATGAAAGAAACTGCCGAAGAACATATTTCCCACTTTTTCCCACTTTCTACCACTAGGTACCTCTATTATATGGGATAAATAATTATTTAATCAACTATTATTTCACAAAATTTCACAAAAAAAGATCTGAGCTTTCAGACCTTCTTTTTTATGGTTTTTATTCGATATCTAAGTCGTCTAAGACATCAAAGGGAGAGCTTTTCTTTTCCTCTTTATCGATAAATCGATAACCCTCTCCATCTTTTGGAAGTGAGGCTCCTTTTTTCACCAATTTCATGGGAACCGAATAGACGATTAGAGTGATAATTATCTCATTTAAATCGAGAATATCGCTATCAAAAGTGAATTCATCATCCTCTTCTCCAGTGATATTGATGGTTTCATGAATATCAATAGGATAGAGAATGTCTTCTAAAGTATAAGCACAAGAAGAAGTTACCTCTCCTTTAATATCGAATTTTAATGTTAATAAATTCTCATATTGCGTAGCCACTACTTCAACATGACATTTATTGATTTTGCGAATGTGATAGGGATCTCCTTTATAGGAGGAAAAATCAACATCTTCAACAAATGTTTCTGGTTTATTAAGTTGGAGCAATAAGCGATTTATTTTCATCTTACATTCTTAATTCCGCGTGGAATGTTTTTAATAATTCGAATTTGATTTTATCTTCGGCGTCACTGACTTCTTTTTCAGTTAATGTGGCGTCTTCTTTTTGATAAGTCAAACTAATAGCGAGGCTCTTTTTGCCCTCTTGGACATGTTCGCCTTCGTAAACATCAAACACTTCAGCGTTAGTGACAATGCCTTTACCCACTAAACGGATGGCTTTGATGATATCTTTTGCTTCCACATCTTTATCTATGATAAAGGCTAAGTCACGAGTGACGAATGGGAAGCGATGGATTGGCTTCATTTTGTTCACGCTAACTTTAGAGGAAACGAGTTCATCAAGTCTTAATTCTAAGACGATAACAGGGTTCTTTCCTAAGTCGTATTCGTTAATCTTATTTGGATGTAATTCTCCTAAAACACCGATTAATTTATTTTGGAAATATAAACCCGCGGATTTACCGGGATGAAGTTCATCTAAGTGATTATTTAATCTTTCGAATTTATAACGGCTGACTTCTAAGCCTAAATTTTCCATCATGCCTTCGACGATACCTTTCATATGATAGAAATCATATGGAATCTTTTCCATTAAGCCGCGTGAATAATCGTTTCCTAAAAGGACGATCGCTAAGTGAGTGGAAGCGCTTTGCTTAGTTTGAACATTGCTCACTTCAAATAAGGCTAGGGATTTAGCTTGTCTAGAAACGTTATAATTCGCCACTTTCAAAAGTGAATGTAAAACATGACTTCTAAATGTGGAGTGTTCATCGGTTAATGGATTTAATAAGACGTATTTTTCTTCCTCATTTAATAAATTCATCTTGCTTGCTTCTTTTTCACTTACTAAGGAGTAAGTTAAGCATTCATCTAATCCTTTATCTAAAAGATAATTACGGATATTTCTAATTCTGGTTTGTTCTAAAGACAAGGCACCTAATGTCGTGTCTAAACATGGAAGTTCACTCTTCACGTGTTCTAAACCGAGTAAGCGGATGACTTCTTCGCTTAAGTCCGCATCACATGTGACATCTAGTCTATAAAGTGGAACTGTTACTTTAAATGTTTCATCTTTGTTCATTTCCACTTTGAAGTTTAAACGAGTAAGGACTGCTTCGATTTCTTCTTTAGAGAAGGAGGTACCTAAACGATTATTGATGCGTTTGACACTGGAAGAAATAACTTTTTGTTCCGCTTTTTCTATTTGATAGTTAACGATGTTAGAGAATTCTTTACCTTCACATAAATCCTTTACGAGCTTTGATGCCATATTGATGACATATTCGCTTTGGAAGTGATTTGTGCCTTTTACGAAACGAGATGAAGATTCACTTGCTAAACCTAGACGGTTAGAGGTTCTACGGATACTCGCTCCATCAAAGGAAGCGGATTCGATGTATAAATGCGTGGTTTTTTCATCAACAGCGCACGCTAAGGAGCCCATGACACCACCTAAACACATAGGTTTATTATCGCTAGCGATAACGATGTCGTTAGGAAGGACATCATATGTCTTTTCATCTAAAGCGACAAATGGTCCTTGATAATCATCTCTTGCTTCTAAAGCGTGAACGGGTAATTTATCAGCATCATACATATGTAATGGTTGACCGGTCATTAACATGACATAGTTACCAATATCAACGAGGTTATTGATGCTTCTCACACCCATGGATTGGAGGAATGATTTCATCCAATCTGGTGATTCTTTAATCACTAAACCTTTAATTTCTTTACCCGCGAATTGGGTGCATCTTTTGGTCTTAGAGCCAACGGTTAAATCGGTTTTAAAATTTTCAATTCCTTCAAATGAAGGAAGTTTAACTTCACGAGAGAAAATAGCACCTACTTCTCTAGCAACATTAAATAATGATAATAAGTCGGGACGATTCGCTAAAACGTTGAGATTTAAAACGATATCATCAAGACCTAAATAGCCTAAAACATCTTCTTCACCCACTGGGGCGTCAAGTGGTAATTCTTCGATACCACTAGTTTGTTTTTCACTTAAATATTTGCTATCGACACCGAGTTCTAATAAAGAACAGCACATGCCGTTAGATTCAACGCCTCTAATGACGCCTTTTTTAATTTCCACTTGTGGAAGTTTAGCGCCTACTCTAGCAACGATGACTTTTAAGCCTTTACGGGCATTTGGCGCACCACAGACGATTTGTTCAACGCCATATTTATCACCTAAATTGACTTTTAAAACGTGTAAGTGGTCACTATCTGGGTGATTTTCGCATTCTAAAATCTCACCGATAACGAGGTTTGTGCCACTCGCCATTCTTTCGATGTCTTCAACTTCGACACCAGCGAATGTTAAACCTTTGGCGATTTCTTCTTCATTTAATCCATCTAAGGATACGTATTGTCTTAATGCTTTCAAACTGACTAACATGATTATTTTCCTCCTTAGATTTTCTTTTTGAATTGATGTAAGAATCTTACATCATTAGTGTAGAATTTACGGATATCATCGATGCCATAACGGAGCATAGCCACTCTTTCGATACCGATACCGAAAGCGAAGCCGCTATATTTGTCTGGATCGTATCCGTTCATTTTTAAAACGTTAGGATGGACCATTCCACCACCGAGAATTTCAATCCAACCGGTGCCTTTACACATGGAACATCCTTTACCGCCACAATTCATGCAGCTGATATCGACTTCCACGCTGGGTTCTGTAAATGGGAAGAAGGAACTTCTTAAACGGATTTCTCTTCCTTCACCAAACATCTTTCTAGCGAATAATTCTAAGGTGGCCTTTAAATGGCCAATATTAATATCTTTATCAATGACAAGGCCTTCGATTTGGGCAAATTGATGTGAATGTGTCGCATCATCATCGTCTCTACGATATGTCTTACCAGGAGCGATCATTTTGATGGGCTTACCACCTTTTCTTTCCATGGTTCTAGCTTGAACAGGAGATGTATGGGTTCTTAATAAGGTGTTTTCATCAATATAGAAGGTATCTTGCATGTCTCTAGCAGGATGGTCACGAGGAATATTTAATAATTCAAAGTTATAATTATCGGTTTCCACTTCTGGACCATTGCAGACTTCAAATCCCATACCCAAGAAAATATCGGTCATTTCATCGATGATGATATGGAATGGATTTTTGCCACCTAATGAGAAATCTCTACCAGGAAGAGAAATATCAATCTTTTCTTTATTGAGTTTTTCTTCTAACTCTTTAGCAAGAATATCCTTTTGTTTTTCTTCAAGTTTTTCACTAATGGCAACTTTTACATCGTTGATTTCTTTGCCTGCTTCTTTTCTTTGTTCTGGGTCCATCTTTCCTAATAAGGAAAACATACTCATTAAAGCGGATTTCTTTGATAAATAGGCGTTACGGATGTTATTGATATCATCACTATTCTTCGCCTCTGAAATGTCTTTTAAAGCAGAATTTAATAGTTCTTGTAAATTAGCAAGTTCCATCTTTTTATCTCCTTTTCACTATGTTGTTTATTATATTACAAACACATAATAAAAAACACGTTATTTATTATGAATATATAAATATGTTGAATTTTGAAGCATCTCACTTGTGAAATATTCATTCTTTATTTACTATTTAGTAAAGAGGTGAAAATTATGAACGTATATGATTTTACAGTCAAAGACCAAAAAGGTAATGACTATCCATTAAAACAATTAGAAGGTAAAGTCCTCCTTATTGTTAATACAGCGACCAAGTGCGGTTTTACTAATCAATATGATGCTTTGGAAGCGCTTTATGAGGAATTCCATGAACAAGGTTTTGAAATCTTAGATTTCCCCTGCAATCAATTCTTCCATCAAGCTCCGGGAAGCGATGAAGAAATCAATCAATTCTGCACCTTGAAATTCAACACCAAATTCATGAGATTTAAGAAAATTGAAGTGAAAGGCGACGAAGCTGAACCATTATATAAATGGTTAATCACCCAAAATGAAAAGGGTAAAGCAAAAGGTATCAAATGGAATTTCACCAAATTCTTAATCGATAGAGAAGGTAATGTTATCGCTCGATTCGAACCCACTGATAAACCAGAATCTTTTAAAGAAAAAATTAAAGCTGCTTTATAATATAACATATGGCAAATCGCGAAAAAGTTATTGTTAGAACGTCGATCATCGGCATTTTAGCCAATATTTTACTCGTCACTTTTAAAGCAATATTTGGCTTTTTGGCTAATTCTGTGGCGATTATTTTAGACGCGGCGAATAACCTATCTGACGCGCTTAGCAGCGTCATCACTATTATCGGTACAAAGCTCGCTCATAAGAAGCCAGACGCGAAGCATCCATACGGGCATGGCAGGGTTGAATACCTCACCGCGCTTATTATTGCCATCATTGTTATCGTCACTGGTGGCACGGCAATTTACGAAGCCATTTTAACCCTCATAAGTCCTAAAGAAACCAATTATAGCACCGCTACAATTATCGTTGTTTCTTCCGCGATTGGCGTGAAGATATTCCTTGGAATATATTTCCGCATTATGGGTAAGAAAACCAAATCTGATGCCTTAGTTGGAAGTGGCTTAGATGCTTTGTTTGATGCTTTATTATCCTTAGCCACTTTAGCGGGTATACTCACCTATATGTGGTGGCAAGTGAATATTGAAGGATATTTAGGATTATTAATTGGCGCATTCATTATTAAAAGCGGCATTGAAATCTTACAAAAAGCTTTCTCTAGCATTATCGGTGAAAGAGTGTCTAACGAAGTATCTTTAGGTATTAAAAACCTCGTTTGTTCTTTCCCCGAAGTTATTGGAGCGTATGATCTCATCTTAAATAACTACGGTCCTGAAAGAGCGATTGGATCCATTCACATCGAAGTGAAAGATGAAACCACAGCTAAAGAAATACACGCTTTAACGCGTAAGATTTCTGAGCAAGTCTATTTAAAATTCAATGTTATTTTGACCGTTGGTATTTATGCCTCGAATAACACAAATGAAGAGAATAAAGAATTACGTGCTTTCATTAGAGAATTAATTAAAGGTTATCCGGAAATTAAACAAATGCATGGATTCTATATGAATAAGGAAACGAGCGAAGTCTCTTTTGATATAATCTTTGATTATAAATGTGAAAAGATTGACACAATCAGAAACGAATTATTCCAAAAGCTAAAAGAAAAATACCCGTTATACAACTTCTTTATTATTGTCGATAACGAGTATTCTGATTAAATTATTTAACGTCGCGATTATAGAAGGCGAATATACCGCATACTGAGAAGAATAACGTATATCCAAGCGCTCCTAAAATGGAGGGTATGATATACGTTTTTATTACGTCAAAGTTGTTGAATATGCCCGCTTCAAAAAGGATATCTGTTGATAAGAATAAGGGGTTTAATCCGACTAAGTATAAAGGGACTTCGCCACCTTCATATTTAAAGATGAAAGAAAGTGCGAAAATGAAGCCACCTAAGATTTCTAACGCCATTAAAAGGGTGTTAGATAAACCAGTATGTCTTACAACAGAAGACACAAATACTGATATTGCGGATAATGCCACAAAGATGGCTAAACAATAGATGATGACTGCAAAAACAATCTTTGGTGTTATGCCACTACCGAAGCCATTTTTAATCGTGCATATTGTCGTCGCGATGGCTAAATAGGCAGTCATAACTATAACTGTGTAGATAATCGCGGTTAATAGTAAGGAAAGATAGATACTAATTCTACGATGTCCGGCGATAATCTTATTTCTTATCGTTCCATAGTTAAATTCACCAATCACAAAAGCGGTAATGTTAAAGGGAATACAAATACCGAAACTGAAGATTGGTGAGGAGTTATAGAGCATGGAGTTAATGCCTGTATAGTTGTTAATTAAAGATGAAATCACAGCGAATAGAACACCGATAATTAAAGTGATTCTAAATGCGCGATCTTTAAATAACTTATAAAGGGAGGAAATAATGGTTCTAATCATCTTATCTACCTCCTTTTTTGACTAAGTCAAAATAATAGTTTTCAACATCGCCTTCACTAGTTTTGATAGAGGTGATTTCGAGGCCTTCTTTTCTCAAACTAATAAGTAAATCAGTGATGTTGATATCACCATAAATCGCCACTGTTGTGGTGTTCACAAAGTGATAGTCTTCATGACCGAGTTTCTTTAATGCATTCGTTAATTTAGCAATGTCATTATGTGAAATTTCAACGTGCTTTTGGCATCTATTTATTAATTCTTCTGAGGATATTTCCTCTAATATTTTGCCTTGAGAAATGAAGCCCCAATATGTGGCAATTTTCTCTAATTCGGAAAGGATGTGTGAGGAGATTAAGATGGTAATTCCTCTTTGATTTAATTCAATAATCAAATCTCTTAATTCAGCGATACCTTTAGGATCTAAGCCGTTCATTGGTTCATCTAATAAGAGAAGTTTAGGATCATTTAATAATAAAACCGCGATACCTAATCTTTGACGCATACCTAAAGAGAAGTTTTTTACGATCTTTCTTCCGGTATTGCTAAGTCCAACGCTTTTTAAAGCGTTAGAAATTAATTCTTCGGTGGGTTTCACTCCATAATACATCGCGGCGAATTTTAAATTATCGTGGGCATTCATACTGGGAACAAGGGATGGCGCCTCCACGATGGCGGAGATTTGGTTTCTTACTTTATAGATTTCTTTATTTTTATTGGGAGTATCGAATAGGGCGTAGGTTCCTTCATTTGGCTTGGCTAAGCCCATAAGTAAGCGCATAATGGTTGTTTTTCCGGAACCATTTTCACCAACGAAACCATAAATGCTACCTAATGGTACGTGCATATTGACATGGTCAACGGCGTTTTTACCGCTGTAGCGTTTCGTTAGTTCTTGCGTTTCAATTGCAAATTCACTCATTTAGTCCTCTCCTTTCAATTCTAGTTTTTCAATTTCTTTTTTGGCTAATTCGTTGCCATTATCTTTAGCTAGATTAAGATAATGCAACGCTAATGATAGTTCTTTTTCAGTGCCAATTCCATATAAATAGCAATATCCGACATTATATTGAGCAGAACTATGTCCTTTTTCTGCTGCTTTTAAATAGTATTTAAAGGCTTCTTCTTTATTCTCTTTTACTCCATTAGCAAAATAATAGCATTCACCGACAAGGTTCATCGCATCCGCGTTATCTTGATCAGCGGCTAATTTGAGATAATGAAAAGCGATATCATAATGCTTTTCGACACCTATTCCAAAATAATAGGTGCCACCGACTTTAAACTGCGATATTTCATCACCTAAATCCGCGGCTTTTGTGTAATAAAATAGTGCTTTTTCCATGTCTTTTGGCACGGCGATGCCATTTTCATAGAATTTAGCGACATTATATAAAGCGGGGATATCATTCATATCCGCGGCAATTTTATAGTATTTAAAAGATAATTCTTCGTTGATATCTACACCTAGTCCTCTTTTATAGAGGTTACCTAAACGGGTATAAGCACGTCTATCACCTTTTGAAGCGGCGAGTGAATATAGAGCAATAGCTTTTGAGAGATTGGGTTTTGTGCCGATGCCATTTTGATACATATTGCCTAAAAAGAGCATGACATCTACATTACCTAACTCCATCGCTTTTTTGAAATAGCGCATAGCTTTTTTGAAATCGGTCTTACCAAAGGTACCGTAGTAATAAATGAAACCTAAACGAGAATTAGCGAGAGGATTATCCATCTCCGCGGCCACTTCAAAATAGAGTTTAGCGATGTCTAAATCCTGCTCCACGCCTCTACCTTCTTCGTAGCACATGCCAAGCATTAATAGACAGTTATCATCACCGCGTTCAATGCCTAATTTATAGTAATATATCGCGGATTCCATATCATATTCTTCATTGAAGAAAGAATCGTAATGATAACCTAGATAAGCACAAGAAGCACTATCTCCACGATTAACGCCTTCTAAATAATACTTAATAGCTTCTTCTTTTTCTTTTTTGCCTAATAATCCTTTATCGAGCATATCGCCGAGCATTAAAGGGGCTAATTTATGTCCGTGATAATAGGCTTTTAGATAGCGATTAAAAGCTTCTTTATATTTGCCTTTATCATAGGCGTAAGAAGCACTTTCAAATTCGATAAGTGCGGCCTCCTCATCTTCGCTTAATTCGATTTCTTTTTGTAATCTTTCAATGGCGTCTTCATCGTTTTCTGAGGCGGCTTTTTCATAAAATGAAAGAGCTTTCACCATATCTTTTTCGACACCTAAAGCGTATTCATAGCAATAGCCTAAAGAATAATTTTTAAAGGGGTATTCTTTCTTTTTAAGCGCAAAAGACATATATTTGCTCATTAATTCCTTCGCTTTTTTAACATCCTCTTCCACTCCTATTCCTTCATAATAACAACGTCCTAAAGCAAAAAAAGACAAGGGATCTTTTTGTCTTTTGCCAATCTTTGCCACATTAAAGGCATTGTTCTTTTTATTGAGTTTTAAGAGATTATTAAAAATGAGGTAATAATTCATTTTTGCTTTTTCTTTTTAGCGACGTAAAAGACTGCGAGAGAATCCGGCCCAATATGCGCACCGGAAATTAAATCGTAAGCGTATGTTTCGATATTTTTGACATTTCCTTCTTCTAGAAGGGCTTTTAATTTCTTTGCATCTTCAATGCAATCACAATGGGTGATATAAACGATTTGTTCTCTTTTGTGATCGATTTTTTCTAAGACCATTTTCGCTAGTTTTTTAATGGATGTTTTTCTTCCAATAGTCGAACCGGCGAAAGCAATTTTACTATTTTCATTATTCTTTAAAAGAATCTTTACTTTCACTAAATTAATAAAGCGAGATAGGAGTTTATTAACTCTACCAGTTGATAATAGATATTTGATGTTATCGACGGTGAATTCACTTCTCACATCATATTTGAATTCTTCGCATTCTTGCTTTAATTCTTCAAAGGTTGTGCCTTTTTTCACTAATTCCGCGGCGTGGATGGCTTGTAAGCCTTCTCCTAAACCCGCGGTCATAGAATCGACGACATACACCATTTCTTTTTCATATTTTTCATTTATTTCATCTTTAGCTAGGCAAGCGGAATTATAAGTTCCAGAGATACCTTTTGCCATGGTAAAGCAGATGATTTGATTACCAACAGAGACTTCTTTTTCAAAGGCTTCTAAATAATCACCAGGTCCCACGAGGGAGGTTCTTACTTTTTTGCCTTCTTTCATCTCCGAATAATAAATATGTGAAAACTCATCGATATCGATTTCGTCATCATAGCAATTGTATTCTCTATCTCCGATAGTAAGGTGCATATTCATAACATGGATTTCGAGTTCTTTTCTTTTTAAGATGCTTTGGAATAAATTACTTGCAGCGTCTGCGAATATCTTAATGGACATGATTTGCTCCTTTCTGAAGAAGAGATAAAAATACTTTTGTTATTTTTAATGTTGTAATTATATCAATGTTTATCGATTTATGAAATAAATTAGGAACCATGAAAGATGAGTTTCACATTTTTAAAGTTACGGTTGATGTAATCTTCTTTTTTCATGATGAAATAGATTTCATCATCTGGATTATTGAAGATTGGGAAATCACTCGCTAAAACGTTTAAGGGATCCACTTTTAAAAGAACGATGTAATCGTCTTCATCTAATAATTCTGGTAATTCTTGATCAATTTCACTAAAGAGGAAACCGGATTTACCTTTATGGTCGAACACCATTTGAAGAGCGTCTTTAAAGTCTAATTCGTTAAAGATTTCATTAACATCATCCACTACTTCATATAGTTCTTCATTACTGTATTTCACGATTGGTTTTACTTGTGTGCCTTTAAAATGCAAGAAGAAATAGAGCATGCCTTCCGTAGGGAGAACACCATCGCTATCATAGGAAAGATTAATCTGCGCAAAATAATAATCACTATTTAGTTTATGTCTTCTCATGTAGTTTTTGGGAAAAACAGGTGAACCAAAAAGTTTGGAATTATCTAAATCCCGATTCTTTTCTATATCGACGCGAAATAAATCAAACTTCTTTTCCATGTTATAAAATTACTATGTAATTATTATACCTTAAAAAGGTAAAATCACGAAAAAAATAAAAAAGATAATACAAAGTATTATCTATTATTCTCAGTGGTGCCCGAGGCCGGAATCGAACCGGCACGGTATCGCTACCGCTGGATTTTGAGTCCAGTGCGTCTACCAGTTTCACCACTCGGGCAGCACTAAATATTATAGAGGTAATTAAAAATTAGTAAACAATTTACTATCTCTTTTTGCCGATTTTGCTAAAAACAATGCTGAGTAAGCATAATATAGCGCCGGCGACGATACAGACGACAAAGACACCCATAGTCATATCAACCCAATGAAAAACAAATCGGTTTAAGTTGACGAATGTTAAAAGTGCAATGCCTACAAGTCCTAATAAAAATGCGATGAGTTTAAAAATACCTTTAATCAAAAACATATACTCTTCTCCTATCCTAAAAATTCAATTGTTATTTTTTCTTTTTCATATAATTGGTCTCTTATCTTTATTATAAAGATTTTCATTATATTTCCTAATTAAAGTTTCTAACTTTCCTTTTTATATGCAAAATAAAGGCAAAATAACGATAAAAAGTCGTAATTTATACACTACAAAGCATCAGAAAAGACGTTTTTTAACGCCTTTTCGATTTAATAAGTTATTTTGCACTCATCTTATGTTTGAAGACGATAATTGCTGTTACAACCACAGCGATGGAATAAGCAACCACCACTATTAATGGGAGCCAAAAATCATTGAACATGTTTTCAACTCCATTCAATGAATTTGTTAGCAACATGCTAGCGTTTCTAAATGGTAAACAGTTCATAAATGTGATGAACCCACCACTCATGCCTTCTAATGGGAACCACATACCACTTAATAATGATTGACCACTAATGGCGATTGAGGCAATTCCACCGATGGCTTTCTCATTAAATAGACAACCAAATAAAATGCCT
>JAILGI010000031.1 GCA_024696885.1 Bacilli bacterium | reverse complement strand
TCCAGGACTTGAACCCGGAACATAACGGTTATGGGCCGTCCACTCTAACCAATTGAGTTAATGGTCCGTTATTTATAACGCAAGAAATACAATACACGAGAAGGAAGAAAGTTTCAATCAAAAATACGCTCTCTTGCGTTACAAAAAGTATTAAAGTTTATCAATTGTTACTTTTGCTTGGCTATTCGCTCCGGAACCAGTAATTTCAATAGAAATGTTCCAATCTAGTGTTTCGCCATTATTTAAGGTGTTGTTTTCAACAAATTGAGAGTCATAGTCGTATAAGTTATAACTACCATTAGTGAATAAATCACTCGCCATAAATCTCTCAGTTGGATGATAAGTTTCAGTCTTGTTGTTACGAATTAATTGGAGCAAATTGTAATCGTAGAATTTGCTGTTTTCATTTGCAATTAAGGTGCCTCTTCCATCATCGTTTTCATAAGTGTTAGACCAAGCAGTGGTGACATATCCCTTATTTGGGTTAGTGGTCATATGTTCAGAATCGATATATATTTCGCCACCTTGGTTGTAGCCATATATTAAGCGTGCATCGACGTGCCACATACGAATGCCCACTTTCTTCACGCCAGCATATTGAGTGTTGCTGTTATACATGTAATCGCAGTCAAATTCATTTAAACCAGTATTGGAATATAATTCTAAAAGAATATATTCATCAAATGGTGAATTATCAGTATTCCATTTAGAGGAAATCAAAATTACATCGTGTGTTTCTTGGAATGTACCAATAGTGACCTTGGAATCACCGGTTACAACGTATGGATCCGCCCAACCATACGCCATCACGGAGAATGGATCGTGCCCACCTACGTTATGGTCTTGCATGGAGAAATTACCGGCAGGTGTGTATTTGTAATCGGAATAGTCATAATAATCATCTAAACCTAATACGTGACCCATTTCATGGATGTATGTATGAGCGTCAATTGTGCAGTGTAATGTATCCCCTGATTGATATGTGCTCTTACCAGTACGTGAATATGCATTCGCACCGTACATGAAATCATAACTCGCCCAGAAATAAGCGTTAGGATTTGGATTGTTTTTATTCGCGGCGTAACCATTTTGACAATAGAAAGCATAAGCCCATAAATTGCTCTTTGAGTCATCGCCTAAAGCACCGTAGTCAGGAGCGGCATAAATGAGCATGACCGCATCGATATAACCATCTTTATCCGCATCAAAATCACTACGTGAATAGGAATTGTTATTAAAGAACCAGGTAGTGGCGTCTTTCACAATTTGACCAGTAATATTGTCGTTTGGAGAACAAATCTCAGGGTCATCATGGTTATAATTCACTGAATACCAATCGGAAACTACACCAGTTAATGAGAATTTACCATTTGATTCTTCTTCATAATATGTTTTGACACTCTTCCAACCGGTTTCTCCATCTGTACCAAAATAAGCCTTTTGAATATCACTTCTTACGGAACTCTTCTTTGAAGTAGAGATAAAATTACTAGAATCATTTAACCAAATAGGAATGACAATAATATTGATATCACCAAGTGTGTCACAGTATGCGACATTGTTATAAATGGTGTTATCACTTAACGTTTTATAGCGACTCGCTAATGTTGTCTTTTCACTAACTTCAACAATGTCACCACCTGAACCGCCACCATCAAGAGTAACGGTAACTTTAGTTCTTCCTAATAAATTGCCACTTTCTTTGCCCTTAACATTGACATAAGTACTGCCAATAGTTAAAGCATCGAAAGAACCATTTCCATCTAATTGACCCACTAAAGGATCATCAATTGTCCAAACGATACCGCTTTCTTTGGCGTCAGCGGGATATAATTCAGCGGTGAAAGAAATGTGCCCACCGATTTCCACTGAGGGATTTGCTGGTGTAATGACCGCCGATTTATAATAGTCGGTTTCCGTTTCCCCACCTTCTTCACCTTGTTGGAAATTCTTTAAGAATTCTTCAATATAGGCGCATCCGGATAGAGATAAGGAACCAACGCATAATGCTAATAACATTAATGGGTTTTTCATTTTCATAAATAAGCCCTCCAAAAATATATTATAATATTTTTTCTTATTATTTGCTTAAAAATTTTTATATAATAAGCACAAATGAAAGCAATTAGACAAGTTTTAGCGGCGCTACGTAAAGCGGATCA
Organism: Bacilli bacterium; assembly: GCA_024696885.1. Classification (GTDB taxonomy): domain Bacteria; phylum Bacillota_I; class Bacilli_A; order RFN20; family CAG-826; genus CAJOLV01. Next base: position 74 of record JAILGI010000031.1, on the reverse strand, counting down.
AACTTATAACCTCATTAACCATGGCGATAAAATAGTCATCGGTCTTTCTGGCGGTAAAGATAGTGTTGTTTTAA
>JAILGI010000027.1 GCA_024696885.1 Bacilli bacterium | reverse complement strand
GCTATAAGTATAAATATCTTTAAAACAATCAAACCCATAAGCGATAAGTTTGTCATTTATTGGACGATAACTAGCAAATATTTCACGTTCTATATTCATACCTAAATAACATATTACTCTTTTCATAAAAAGAAAACACGGGAATACCGTGTATCTTTGTAAATGGAACCCTTATCCTTTTTTAATACAATGCGTACGATTTTTCTAATTTTGTCCATCTAGGGTTAAATTTTTAAGCCATTTTGTCCCTCTAAAAATTAAAGTGTAGATTTAATCGAACTTTTTGCCGTACGCAAATCACCTGCAATCGTACGCATCCACTTGCAGAAGGTTAAAAAATCAGTGGTTTTTGCTCATTTTTGTACTAAAACTGGCAAACGATTCGAAGTGCCTCCACGCAGTATCAAACTACATCGTTATAATACCGATATCGAGTTTAAGAATTTGGACTAACTTATAGTAGACTTCAAAAGGTAGTTTTCTTCTTCCTTCTTCATAGCATTTTAATGTATCTACTCCGATACCTAGAACACCCGCTAGTTGAGCACGATTTATACATCTAGTTTCTCTTGCCTTCTTAATAGCGGTACCCACTTCTTTATTTGTAATTTCCTTTAAGGAATTTAATTTGAAGTTAGCCACTACTTCTAGCCATCTCTCATACATAAAGGTAATTTCTTTTCCTCTAGAGAAATCCCACTCTGGAATATGTCCTTTTTCTTTTGTTCTAATAAACTCTTTTTGTTCTTCAGTTAATCCTTTCATGTACTCCAGGTAATTGACATACCACCAGTTAGCTTCAGTGTATTCTTCATGATCAATCCAGGTATGACCGTTTTTATGAGCGGAAATATACATTCTCATTCTGTTGATTGAACGGATCCAGTCATCAAATCCGTGCCAATCTTTTCTAAAAATAAAGTTCTTCATGTGTCCATAAATCACATAAGAAAAAGGACTATTCAACTAAAAAAGCATTCAGTTCAACATATGTATGTTTATAGAAAACCCACCATTTTTTAAATGGTGGATTCTGATTAATATTGATTGGTGTTTAGTATATTCTCATTAATTCAATGATATTTTACACTTTAAATAACTTATCTTATATGCAGTGTTAGGGCATAAGAAAAACGCCCACACATTTCTATGCGAGCGTGTTAATAATTTTTTATTTATTATTTCTTTTTGAATAAGGCTAAGAAGTCTGCCCATGTTTTCTTCTTGATAACAAACCAAACTAGAGCGAACCCTCCAACACCTACGACTAAAGCGGAACCGATAACGATACCCACTACTGCACCAGCTGGTAAACCAGCACTCTTACTTGGTTCTTCTGGGGTTACTGGCTCGTCAGGAGTCACTGGTGTGTCTTTGGTTTTGACTGTTATTTCATAAGTCGCAGTCTTACCTTGATAAGAAACCGTGATGGTTTGCTTGCCTTCTTGGTTCATGTTGTAACCGGTGATTTCAACATCGTTCAAAGCGATTACTTCACTGCTATCATCTGAGTAATGAGCGGTAACCACTAATCCTTCACTTGTGAAGGAATCACCGACAGTGAATGTCGTTTTATAAGTTCCTGATAAGGTAATGGATTTTAATACTGGAGAGGTAGAAATATCACCATAAACAGCGTTTAATACGACATCACCGGTAATGGTAATGGAACTTGTTAAAACTTCCACACCATTAATTTCCCAATGTTTAAATTCTTTTCCACTATCAGGAGTAAATGTTGGAGTAGGTAATGTATATTCACTACCATAATCTTTATTAACTGGTTCCATGCTACCAGTAGCGCCACCACTAGAAATAAATGCAATGGTATGACTATCAATACCCCAAATAGCGTATAAGATGATATTGTCATTAATCGTGATGGATGGATCAGAAATGATACTTCCACTATCACTATATGACCAACCTAAGAAATGACGATGTTCTGGAGCGGTGAATCCGTTATCAGGCAAGGTATAGGAAGAGCCTTCTGGTTTAACAACATCTTCCATAGTGCCGCTACCACCATTACTATCAAAACTAATGGTATATTTAGTAATTTCTTTCCAAATCGCTTTAATTTTTGTATCACCGGATACATTGAAAGATTGATTTGGATTCAAATTTATTGGCGAATCATTACCAATAGTCACTTCCCAATAATTGAATTCATAACCATCTGGCGCCTCAAAGATATCGCCGTTTGGAAGTTTATATTCTGAACCTTCGCTGACAGCGATTGGTAAAACGTCTTTACTTCCACCATTAGCGTTATAACTAATCACGCAAATAGCGATTCCTTTTTCTCTATATATCGCTATAGCGGTAATATCCTTTGTCCAAGTATATTGATATTTCACGCTCGCTTGATATATTTCGCCTTCGATTTCCCAATGGTCAAATTCGTATCCACTAGGTGCACTAAAGGTTGGTTTTGGTAAATAGAAGTTACTATTATAGCAGACAATTTTATCATCCATTTTACCGCTACCTAATCCATGATCAAGGGTAATAGTATAATCGGTACTAGAGATTCTTGCTTGGTAATAGGTGGAAGTATTAACAGTCACTTCTTCTTTCGCGGGGTGAGTGGCACCAAAAATATCTCTCCAACCACTAAATTCTAATCCATCTGGTAATTCATAAGGGAATTCTGGTAAATAAGTTGTTTCTCCATATATATAGTATTTAACAAAAGTATCTTTATCTTCGAGATTTGGATCAAACGAAAGGAAGCAATAATTACCATAATGCACATCGAATTCACTTTCTAATTCGATGTTATTTTTATATACAGCTTTAATATGAGCGGTGATATTATCGCCAGGATAATAGTTAGGTAAATATGGGATTAAGTCATATTCTTGTTCTGCATTTAAAACATAGAAATCTAAATCATTTTTCGGATCGATTAGGTCTTTTGTTCCATCTTCATATAAGACATAGGCTTCTAAATTATCGAAAGATATATTTACTCTACCTAGGGTATAGGGTCTAATAGGTTTAACATTAATGCCGACTGGTTCTCCCCAAACAGCGGAGATGGCCATATTTCCACGGACGAAAACACTATCATATGGATTCATTAATCCATAAGAGCCAACATTCCATCCTATAAATGGTGCGCCACCTTTTGAGAATGCGGTGTTCGCTGGTAAGGCATAGAAAGTACCAGCGATAACATCGACTGATTCCATTTCACCAGTTCCACCAGAATTATCGAAATCAAGTGTGTAAACTGTTTGTCCGGTTGGTTCGTATTCGGCGATAAAATATGTATTATCATCGGGAACGGTATAAGATTCGTTTGGCAAAACATTTGCTTTAGTCCATTTTTCATGCCAATGAGCAAAGTATTTACCGACAGGAGCTTTAAATCCTGTACTTTCAAATGTTCTCACATTAAATGAAGAACCTTCTAAGGCATTAAATAAGAAGCAATTACCTTTTCCGTCATCATATTTAATTTCGTAAATATCTTTTTCGGACCATGAAGCATAGAAAACGGTATCCACTCCTAATTCAATTCTTTCTCCAGGAGCATATAATTCTTCACTATCAGTGGATAATTTCCATCCTCTAAATAACAAGGAATCATCACCGTTAGTATACTCACATTCTGGTAATGTATAGAATTTGGTATGAACAGGAACGGGTTCCATTGTTCCTATTCCACCATTAGGATCAAATGTCACTGTATAATCATAACCAACAACAGGTTTAGCAATCACATGCGCTTTAGTGGCGAATACGCCATCTTCGACGATACTATCGTCATCTAAAACAAATTCATAGCCTGGGGCTAATACTGAATTAATATCAAAGATATTGCTACGGCAAGCCAATCCTTCAAATTCACCACCATAAATTTTTAAATTTTCGCTTTGTGAAGCATTTTCAGCAATCATAAATAAACCATATGCTGGTTTATTGGAAGTATTACATTCATCAAGCAAAAATTTACCACCATTAATGGTGACGCTAGCTTCTCCACTGTATAAAGAAGCCTGGAAGGAATGGGATGGGAAATACATATCGTAGTTACTGCAATAGAATGTTCCGCCATTAATAACGACATCACTATCGTCTGATATACTTAATGCGCCTCCGTCGCTATAACGAATGTTACTAGCGTCAGGAAGAAAAGTTAAATTGTCATTGATTGTTAAATTGGTATCAAAGACATTGATAATTGCTTTTCCTACACCTTGATATGTTGTTGCTACTTTATAGGAAAGCGTTCCATTACCATTAAAAGTAACATCCGTTTTTTTACCAGTAGTTGGATGTATTCCACCACCTCCGAATAAAGCGTTTACTTCTGGATGATAACTAGATTGTTTAATTTTGATATCGCAGTTAATTGTTAAGTTAATCTTATGTCCTGAATAAAAAGTAAAATAACGTAACGCATCTTGTGCACTTAAATCTTCTTGTGTGGGTGTGTAATAACCACATTCATCTAAATTATCAGTTTCAAATTCATTGACGACAATATAGGCGTTATCATTTTTTAAAGCCTCACGTAAGCCTTTAAATGTCGATATGATATAAGGATCTTCTTGTGTACCACTTCCACTATCGGCGAATGCGACATGAGTGTTGTTACTCAACGACAAAACCGCTGCAGGAGCAACTGCTAGAGCAAGAAAACCAGCAAAAAGTAATTTGGTGAGTTTCTTCATATATTTTCCTCCCATAGGAGCTACTTACGAGTCTCCTAATATATTTCTATATTTAGTTTACAAAATAAACTAATAGCCGTGGGGACAATTATTTTTATCCTAAAGGACAACAAAAATTAGCCGAAAGTCCTATATGTTTATAAATGAACATTAGGTAAAATGTTTTTAAGAAAGAGGAACTTCCTATGGAAAAGATAATAAGGATTTTATTATGTGAGGACGTCGAGCTTCTTAATGACGGTCTCACTTCAACATTAAGCAAGGAAAAGGATCTGGAGGTCGTCAGTTCTATTTTTGACGCAGAAGATATTATTCCTACTTTAAAAGAGAAAGATGTTGATATTGTCCTTACCGACATAATCACCAAAAACAATCATAATGCGCTTGACTATATCCCTGCTGTCAAAAAGGAGTTCCCTAACGTCAAAGTAGTAGTCATCACTTCGTTCCCTGATATTTCCTTCATCGACAAAGCCAAAAAGGTCGGAGCTAACTCCTTTATTTACAAAAACGCATCCACTAAGGAGTTAGTCAATCTAATTAGAAACACCTCAAGCGGATACATCATCTACCCAAACCAAGAAAGGACCAACGCTGAGTTATTAAGAAGTCTCACTCCAACAGAGATGAAGGTTTTAAGGCTTTACTGCGCTGGCAATGATAGAACAGAAATCGCTAAAGAGTTATCCACTTCTGTCTCATCGGTTAAGAATCACATCAGCTCAATATTGGAGAAAACTGGATTTAGAACTTTAGTTAAATTGGCCATCTATGTCATCAAAGAAGGATTAATCCTTCCTGAATAAATATGAAGCTTAGGAAAATAGAGATATCGCTCATCAGTATTTTATTAACTGCGTTTATCGCTATTTTCGTTTTGTCTATTATTTTCCCTACCGGATATATCTTAGGTGGGGATTATGAATATCTAATCACCATCATCCTTTCATTTATTCTTCTTTTTTGGGGAATAAGCATGATCTATCGAGTCCAGTTCAAAAAGCAAAGGACCTATATCATCGTTTTAGTTTTATCTTTCTTCTTTTGGATAATTTTAAGATTCATCAAATGGTTACCTAACATCCATTATGTGAGCATATACGCCGATTACTTTTATTATGTTCCAATGACCGTTATTCCTATCATCTTCTTTATGATGACTTTAGATACTTTTTATCCGGAATTCAAAAAGAAGAGAATGATCTATACGATATTATTCATCCTGGCCTATTTCCTTATTGCTTTAGTTTTAACCAATCAGCTCCACTATTTGGTTTATAAAGACTATCAATTCTCGCATGGGGAAAACCCAAATATCGAAATCATCATCTCCAGCTATGGTCCACTTCACTATGTGGCCTTAGGGTTTGTTGGATTAGTGTCTTTAGGAGCCTTTATCACTTTTGCTATCGGAAGTAGGAAACAGTTATCCATTTCTCAGATCATAATCGTATCTATCTCATTTTTACTTATCATTATCTATATCGCTTTATTTACCGCGGGGGTATTTTCAGGAATCCCATTTTTAAGGGACTTTGCCACCTGTATAACTTTGGTATTGACGATGCTGCTTGAGGCCTTGCTCAGCATTGGATTAATTCAAAATAACGGACAATATGTCTCTAACTTCTCCAAAGCCTCGATAGGCATGGGAATATATAACGAACAGGAAAAATTGATTTATTCTACCCCTACATTCAATTTGGAAAAGAAAAATATAAAAGTAATCAATAAAGAAATAGGTTCATATAAAGCAACGATCATCGAGGATCTAAACGCAATTAATATCCTTCAAGATAATATCAAGAAAGAAGCTAGCAAAATCGATGAAGCGAATAAGAATCTAAAATCTTTAATTGCAATCAATAAGGAAAAGGCCTCTCTTGAATATAGATTATCTTTGATAAACGAAATCGAAAATAACATCTCCTCCACTAGAAACGAAATCCTTAAATTAAGTGAGGAATTACCGGATGTTTTAGATGAAGAAGCAAAAAATAAACTAGGTTATATCTCTATGCTTTTGGGCTACATGAAGCAGAAATGCATGCTTTTATTACGCGCTAAAGAGGAGACAAACTTAAATTATGAGCAAGCTTCTTTGCTTTTAAATGTCATCGCCAGGGACATTCCTAGCGCTGGATATGAGGATGTCGCGATTAGATTAAACAAAGCTGATTCTTTTGAGATCAAATTCCTTTCTAAGATTAATGACTTTATTCATGTGGTCGCTAAATCATATGCCTTTAATAATGCTGAACTGCTCGTGTTCATCAATTCAGAGAATGGCTCCTGCAAAGTAAGGATAATCGGTGAAAATATACCCCTTAAAGATATCCCGGGATCCATAAGCGAAAACGATGACGAAGGCGTCTGTCATATTTTGGAGGTACACCATGAATAGCGTTTGGTCACTTCCAGCTTCCACTAGAATCATCATATTCGCCTTCACTATGGTCTCTTTGGCCTTCCTACTATTTTCAATTGCCTATGTTTTCATTTCAAAAAGAAATAGATATATAGTCGCTTATCTTATCAGCTTATTCGTTGTTATTTTGGTAAACGCGATTATTAAAACGCCTTTGATCTATGGCCTTAATGATGCTTTTTGCGATTATTTAACTCTAATAAACATCGTTCCTATCGTCTTATCGATATTCGTCTATTTGAAGAATAAGAGCTGGCTTGTCTTTATTGATGACGTTTATCTATTAATCAATATCAGCTTATTCGGATTCATTCCTTATTATGGATATATTGTGGGTGCCGCCACTGGCTATTTAGTTATTAGATGCATCATCATTTTCTTTAAGGCCTATAAGGAAAGCAAAGAATATCCTGGTAGCATGGCCATCAAATACGCTTTAGATGAATTGAATGAAGGCGTCATCTTCTCCAATGCCTTCCACCAGATCATCTACATCAACAAAGCGATGATTAATTTATTGTCTGAACTAGACATTAACAGCTACGAAAAAATAAACGTAATTTATAAGCAATTATTATATAAAGCATCAAGAAAGATTTCTGAACATGACATTGTCATTGAAATCAATAACGTTCCTTATCGATTCATGATTAGCAACGATTTAGGTCAAGTCACCGCGTTTGACGTTAGTAAAGAGGAATCGTTATTAAAACAAGAGGAATTAAACAAAGAGACTTTATCTAAACTCAATGAAAACCTTAAAGAGCAATTATTAAACGTTGATAAAATCCAAAAGGAAAAAGAACTATTGAACGTCAAGGGATATATCCATGACTCATTAGCCCAGAAATTATCTATTCTTCATATGACTTTGTTGATGGATAAATCCAGTGATTTAACGGAGATTAAGAAGCTTTTATTGGATTTGGATATCTCAAAAGATTTGAAGCAAGATGATTTATCTTATTTGAAGGATCTTCTTAATGACATAGGCGTTACCTTAACCATTGAAGGTGAATTACCTAAAGATAAATCCACTGCTTCATTATTCATCAAAACCATCAAGGAATGTTCCACTAACGCGATTAGACATGGGAATGCCAAAAATATAAATGTAATTATAAGTGATAATGCATTACAAATTTCAAACGATGGGTTTATTCCTGATAAAGTGATTTTTGGTAATGGCTTAAGCAGCATTAAAATTGAAGCCGAACAGCTGGGCTACATCTTAATAGTTTCATTAGAAAATAACGTCAAAATAAACTTAAAACCCA
>JAILGI010000006.1 GCA_024696885.1 Bacilli bacterium | reverse complement strand
CCATCTTTTTCCTTTACTTCAAATGGGTCTTGATCCCAACCTGATCCAGCAGGAACAACATCAGCATGGGCCATAATGGTAACGTTCTTTTTAGATTCATCACCACATATGATTTCAACGACCATGTTGTCATAATTAGTGGCCTTAAAACCATCTTTAATCGCTAAATCTTTAATGAATTCTAAAGCATTAGAAACATCTTTACCAAAAGGATTCTTTGCATCTTTTGTCTCTTCATTATAGACAGAAGGAATAGCGACGAATTTCTTAAGGTTTTCCACCATCAAGGATTCGTATTTTTTTGTTAATTCATCGTAATATGTACCATATTTCATAGATTATTGCTCCTTTTTAAACTTTTTATTAATAAATGTAAAGGCATTAAAGAACGCTAAAGCTAATGCGGCATTGACACCAAATTCAATAAAGAAATTGAAGCCAATCCAAACAGTGAATAAGTATATTACTGCATTTTTACCAGCTTCATTTGCTCCCGCTAATAAAGTGCTATTAAAAATAGTTAACGCGGCAACGCAGAATAAACCAGTATTAATGATTGGGACAGATATTGAACTTAAAAAGATAGCGAGTTTTGTATTTACTCTTTTTAGTCCATAAAATATCCATCCAGCGGCAAAACCAGCAAGGCCTGTCTTTAATAAACAAGTAAATATAGTTCCTACCGCATTGATGGCTAAAAAGCCAGATATTGTCGATGGTGCTAAGATGATTAAAAAGCCATCAACAACGCCTAAGAATAAGCCCGCGATTGGGCCAAAGATCATCGCTCCAACAGCGATTGGGAATAATGCTAAAGTAATAGAAATTGGACCAAATTGAATGTAGTTAGCAATGAGTTGAAGAACCACTACCATCGCGGTTAAAACACCTAAACCAGCGATTGTTTTTGTCGTAATTTTCGTTTTCATAATTTAACCTCATTTTTCTTTAAGAGAATATTGAGTCCATTGAGGTTTAAATCGCGATCATAGATGTACGATTCATCGAATATATCTCTTAAATAGATAGAAGCACCACCGGTCAAAATATGTTTACAAGGATAACCAATTTCTTTTTCATAACGGTTGATTAAACCCATAATCATATCGGCGTGTCCATAAACAATTCCAGCGTTCATCGCGTGAATGGTGTTTTTGGCTAAAACTGTTTTTGGAGCTTCTAATGATACTTCAGGAAGTAACGCAGCTTTCTTTGTTAATGATTCTGCGCTTAATGATAAACCTGGCATAATGAGACAGGATGTAAAAGCGCCATTTTTGTCTAACAAAAGGATTTTACTCGCTGTTCCTAAATCAATAATTAAAGCGGGATATCCATACTTTTCTTTTGTTGAAACTAAATCAGCAATTAAGTCATTACCGATTTCATTAGGATTATCCACTTTTAAAATGAGGTTAGTTTTAATACCGGGTGAGATGGTTAAAATCTCTACATGTATTAATGATTTAAGAGCGCTCATTAATGGGCGGTTTAGTGATGGAACGACACTAGAAAAGATGATTCTTTCAATACTACCAAAAGATACTTTCATGTTTTCGAAAGCATTCTGGAATAGGTTAACATATTCATCTTCGGTGCGTTTCGCATCCGTGTTATAGCTGGTGCGATGAATTAATTTATCATCTTGATAAATTCCTATCGCGGTTGTCGTGTTACCGACATCAATGCAAACATTCATTTTTTTCTCCTCCACTGCAATCCACTAAGGGTATCGCGTCATTGATAAATGTTTTAAATTGCTACGATATTGATAATCTTGTTTTTGATAACAATAATCTTTTTAATTTCTTTGCCTTCAAGATTGCGTTTTACGCCATCTTGTTCTAAGGCAATTTTCTTTAATTCTTCTTCCTCTAAATCGAGTGGTACTTCAATGGTGGCTCTGGGTTTACCATTTACTGAGACCGCCATCTTAATGGTGTTACTCACTAATTTAGATGAATCATATGTGGGCCATGGCTCAAAGGCAATTGTATCATTATGGCCAAGTTTTTCCCACATTTCTTCACCAAGATGAGGGATGATACAGGAGATCATTTTGACAAAGCCTTCTGCGTATTCTCTTGGCAATTTATTTACTTTGTAAACTTCGTTGATGAAGACCATCATTTGGCTAATCGCGGTGTTGAAAGCGAGATTTTCAAAGTCTTCTGTCACTTTCTTCACGGTTTGATGATAGACCATTTCGAGTTCTTTGACTGGTTCATCAACGATGATGTTATTTTCCACGATGGCACGATAGACTCTTTCTAAGAATCTATGAGCGCCTTCCACGCCTTGTTCACTCCAAGGTTTGCTGGCTTCTAATGGACCCATGAACATTTCATAGATACGTAATGTATCCGCGCCATATTGGTCGGCTATATCACTAGGATTGACGACGTATTCAGGGAATCTTTTACCCATTTTGATGCCATTCGCACCTAAAATCATGCCTTGATGGACGAGTTTCTTGAATGGTTCATCAATGGAAATGTAGCCTTTATCATGGAGATATTTGGTCCATATACGAGCGTAAATTAAATGACCTACCGCGTGTTCTGGTCCACCGATATAAAGGTCAACAGGTAGCCAGTGATCAGCGAGACGTTTATCACAAATCTCTTTGTCATTATGTGGATCGATATAGCGGATAAAATACCATGAGCTACCAGCACTTCCTGGCATTGTAGATGTTTCTCTAAGTCCATCCACACCATGTCTATGGTATTCTTTCCATTCTGTAGCGTTTTCTAATGGTGCTTTACCATTATGACCTTTATAGTCATCTAATTCTGGTAAGGTTAATGGTAATTCATCATCAGGAAGAGCGTAGACTGTTCCATCTTTTAGATGGACCACTGGGACTGGTTCGCCCCAATATCTTTGACGGGCAAAAACCCATTCTCTAAATTTATAGTTAACTTTTTGTTCACCGATGCCTTTTTCTTTTAAGAAATTGAGCATGGTTTTGATAGCGTCTTCTTTATTTAAGCCATCTAAGAATCCGGAATTGATATGTAATCCATCATCTTCATAGGCTTCTTTAGAAATATCACCACCTTCTAAAACAGGGATGATATCAATATTAAATTTCTTAGCGAAAGCATAGTCTCTACTATCGTGAGCAGGAACCGCCATAATGGCACCTGTGCCATAACTTGATAAGACATAATCAGAAATATAGATAGGAATATGTTTGTTATTAACAGGGTTAATCGCATAAGCACCGATGAAAACACCGGTCTTTTCTTTATTTAAAGAAGTTCTTTCGATTTCGCTCTTACTTGCCGCTTCTTTAATATAAGCTTCCACAAGTGGAGCTTGTTCTTTACTCATTATTTTCTTCACGAGTTCGTGTTCTGGAGAAAGGACACAATATGTGGCACCAAAAAGGGTGTCGCATCTCGTAGTGAAAACAGTGAATTTTTCTTGTGTATTAGCGACTTCAAAATCCACTAGAGCGCCAATGGATTTGCCAATCCAGTTGCGTTGAATTTCTTTGGTGGATTCAGGCCAATCGATTCTATCAAGTCCTTCTAATAATTGTTCTGCGAAACGGGGTTGATCAATAACCCATTGTTTTAAGTTTTTACGAATGACGGGATATCCACCTCTTTCGGATTTGCCGTCCACGATTTCATCGTTTGATAAAACAGTGCCTAATTCTTCACACCAGTTGACTGGCATATCGATATATTTGGCGTAGCCATCTAAGAATAATCCTTTGAAAATCCATTGTGTCCATTTATAGAAAGATGGATCGGAGGTAAGAATTATTCTATCCCAGTCATAATCAAAACCGAGTTGTTTTAATTGATGGGTGAAATAGGCAATATTTTCTTTGGTGAAACCTTCTGGATGATTACCGGTTTGAATCGCATATTGTTCAGCGGGTAAACCAAAAGAGTCATAACCCATGGGGTGTAAGACATTGTATCCCTGCATTCTTTTCATACGGGAAACGATGTCGGTGGCAGTGTATCCTTCGGGATGTCCTGCGTGAAGTCCCACGCCTGACGGGTATGGGAACATGTCTAAAGCATAAAATTTGGGTTTAGAAAAATCCCAGACATCCGTTTTAAATGTTTGGTGTTCTTCCCAATATTTTTGCCATTTTTGTTCAATAAATTTGTGATCAAAGCTCATAATGTAGTTATCTTAGTACATATTTATATAAAGATAAATATTCTTTTGCGCTTTTTGCCCAAGAATTATCTAATTTCATCGCATTTTTGACGAGTTGCTTTCTCAAAGGTAAGTTTTCATAAACCTCTAAGGTGAACATAACAACTTCTCTAAAGGCTTCATAATTGAAGTTGGTAAAACCAAAGCCATTTGCTTTTTCTTCATTAGTGCCATCATAACCGATGACGGAATCTTTTAAGCCACCTGTATATCTAACGATTGGTAAGGCGCCATATCTTTGAGCGATCATTTGACCTAAACCACATGGTTCAAATAAAGATGGCATAAGGAAGAAATCGCTAGAGGCGTATATTTGATGGGCTAATTCATCGTTATAGCCGATATAGACAGCGATATTATAAGGATATTTCGCTCTTAATCTTTCCATCTCTTGTTCATAACGGTATTCACCAGAACCGAGCATGATGAT
>JAILGI010000075.1 GCA_024696885.1 Bacilli bacterium | reverse complement strand
AAGCAATATAATGTTGAGCCTTTATATAGCTCTTTTTCCTTTAAATACGAATATCAGTCTACATACTATTCTGATGAAATAAAAGATGGTATTACCGATTACTTTATTTTAGAAAAAACATGCAAAATAGTGGGGATTTGCAAGGAAATTAGCTTCTTGAGCACTCCAAAGATGTATTATTCATATCTAGCTTTTAAAGAATATCTTTCATCCGTATACCTTAATAATCTATCCACCTATTTTAATCGCGACTATTCATGGATTGATCGTATCGATGAATGCAATGAATCAGAAGAGATAAGTTCTTATTCTTTTAAACTTTTTCATAAAGACTATCAGCAATTTAACAAAATCGAAGAAGATATGAAGAAAATCGAAGAACCATTCGCCGTTACATCCACTGGAAAGATAAGAACTGATGCTTTATTAGGATTAGTAAGCGCTGCATCAGTCGGTATGGAACTATTTATGGTAATTGCTTTAATAGGAACCGCTTTAATTATGGGGATTGTTTCTTTCTCCTTTTATAGTGAAGACAAAAAGAAGATTGCCATTTTGCATTGTCTAGGCAGCGATATTGGTTCAGTAAATGACATATATTCATTAGAAAATATGTTCATTGGCTTATTGGCATTTATCGGAACGATTATTATTTCTCCGCTTCTTCAATTTGTCATTAATCTATTAATCAAAAAGTGGTTTGGCTTTTCTAATATAATAGCCATTCCCATACTCAAACTACACGATATTCCGCTTGGATTACCTGTTTTAGTTCTAGCGTGCACCATTCTTTTAGCTATCTTATCAACCTCCTTACCCATCTATTTTTCCAAGAAGATTTCTATTAAGGAGGAATTAAAAGACGAATGATTGATATTAAAAATTTAACAAAGAGTTATAAAAAGCATCAGGTTCTTAAAGGAATTGATCTTTTCTTTCCAAGAAATGGCCTAATTGCTATATGTGGACCATCTGGATGTGGTAAAACCACATTATTAAACTGTTTATCTTCACTTTTGCCTTTTGATGGTGAAATTGAAATTGATGGAGTGAAAATGTCAAAACTCAGCGAAAAAGAAAAGGATGATTATCGCTTAAAACATATTGGTTTTGTTTTCCAAGATTTTAAATTGTTCAATTCAGAGACTGTATTAAGAAACATAATGCTCCCTTTAGAGATGGCAAATAACATGAAGAAGCATCTCAAAGAGAGAAAAGCATTAGATTTATTAGAAATAGTGGGACTAAAAAAGTATAAGAATCACAAGATTAATCAATTATCAGGTGGTGAAAAGCAAAGAATCGCTATTGCTAGAGCTTTAGTTAACGATCCGAAAATCATTTTAGCGGATGAACCGACAGGCGCATTAGATACATATAACTCCGATGAGATTATGAAAATCTTATTAAAGATATCAAAGAAATCTTTAGTGGTCATTGTTTCTCATGATGAAGAATTAATGCGAAAATATGCTTCAAAAATTATCCATATGCGCGATGGTTTAATAGATTCTAACGAATTTCCAAATCGCGAGAATAGAGATACCTACTTACCCGTATTAAAAAACAAAGAATCTAACAAAAAGCCCGCAATTCCAGCCTCTTTTTTAATTCGACACTCTTTTATGTCCATGAAAAGTAAGAAGGGAAGAACACTAATTTGTAACGCTATAACATCTCTTGGATTAATTGGTGTTGGTTTAGCGATGAGCCTATCCTCAACAATATCGGTAAATATCAAGAAAACATATGCCTCGATGATTGATGAATCCAAGATAGTGGTCTCAGTTAACGAAAATAATAATAAAAGAGTAGATGTTTTATCAGGAAACTATTACGAAGCCATGGCCATCGCGGAGAAATATCCTAATTACGTAATGGATATAGGCGTTAATTACTATGTCGATTTTGAAAACTTCTTCAAGAGTAAGAATGAATTTGCCATTGCATCCACTACATATAGAGAGGTTTTAGATGGGTTTTCAACGAGAAATATTAATGAATTTAAGTGGCTAGACTACTATACACCTACCAAAATCTATCCAAATAAAGTAGATAACCTAGCAGACGATGAAATAATTATCGGAATTACCTATCCAATGGTGGAGGATATATGTTACAAACTAAAAATAGTGCGTACAGTCGATTCTTTATCGGAATATTTAGAAAAGAATAGCCTTCAAGTGTATTTAGATGTAGCGAATAACGACTGGATGTACTCAGATCAGCAGTTATTTACAGTAAAAGGGTTCGTTTTAGTGACGGATTGCTGCATTTATCACACGAATCACCTGTGGAATGAACAGATATTCGAAACAAACATGAGGTTCCCCTCAACAGAAATTATTAATCGTTTTGATATGTATCCCTGGGTAATGAAAAAGATTATTTATTTCCATACGTACGGAAATACTGATGATTTTCTAATTGAGGTGGAAAATGACGCAGTTTCCGATGAATATTTATTCGAAATAGCGGACGAACTGTTTTATCCCTGGCTATATAAGGGTGTAAACGTAAAAGAGCGACACCGTGTACTCTTTTTCATTAATCCTTACGACTCAATTCCGAAAAGATATAGCGATATTTTGCTCGATTTTAACAAAAATATATATGGTCCAATCTATGGAAGTTATGGAGGATATTTGTTCTACCCTACAAACATGATTTCCGGTTTTGCTCACGAAATGTTTTTCTCGCTTAGTGAATCTTCCTTAGAACAGGTTATTGACGATAATTCCTCTTTAAATCTCAATAACAACGAATACATAACCATTAGAGATGGCGTCATGGTGGGCCATTATTCGAAAACTATACAAGAAAGTGTGCGGTTTTCCCCACTAAACGGCAATTTGATATATGGAAGAGAGCCTAAAACTTTAGATGAAATCGCTATATCTTCTGCACTCCTAAAGAAGCTAGGAGGCAGTTTTGGTTCTCTAAATTACCCACTTTTCATTGGATATAACGATCAAGAAACACTAATGGATAATGGTTATGTGAATAGGTCATTTATTAACACACAAGTAAAAATAACAGGTATTGTAGATTCACCTAAATATGAGGTATTTCACCACTCATATTGGACGATAAACTTCTTCAAATCGCGTTTAGGTGTTTCTTCCTTTGATTTGGCAATTAATTGTATCGCGGTTTCATCTAAAAAAACGGATACCAAATC
>JAILGI010000073.1 GCA_024696885.1 Bacilli bacterium | reverse complement strand
ATTTGCAATCTGGTGGATCTGACGAGGATCGAACTCGCGAACCTCCTCGTTGCGAACGAGGCGCTCTCCCAGCTGAGCTACAGACCCATTGCTTAAATATATTAAATATTTTCCTCTTAAAAATCAATTAACTTATAAATTAGTGCCTTGTTATAATGTTTTAGTTATATCAAGGAGATATTTATGGGTTTGTTTGGTCACAAAAAGAACGCGGACAAACAAGTTCAAGCTAATATCAAACTTCTTAAGAGCCGTTACCCAATAATAGAATAAAAGGAGCTTTGCTCCTTTTATTTGAATATTGAGATATCAATTAATCTTTCTTCTTCAGTTCCACCTGCGTGGTGGCCTTTGAAGTTATCGATAAATTTTAATTCTTCTGATGGATAGATAGCGTATTCTTTTTTGGCGATCGCCACGAAGTCACCAAACACATCTTCCACGCCTTTCGCCGGTTCACCTTCACCAAACAGTTTCATATCCAGTGCTTCTTGCTTGGTTAATAATTCAAACGAATTTCCATAATACTTATTAAAAAGTTTTTTGAACTCTTCATGTTTCCCTTCTTTAACGAAGAAAGATGGGGTTCTTTTTTCTAATGTTAATGGTTTGGATAATAAGGAATAAATATCTTTCTTTTCACAAATATCTAAGAAGGTAACATTGATATGACCATGATCAGCGAGAAGAATGAATAATGTATCTTTATTCTTTTTAGTTACTGACTTAAGGAATTTTTCCGCTTTTAGGACTTCTTTTTTAACTTTCTTACTATCGATTCCATATGAATGCATTTCATAGTCTGGTGAATCCCAATAGAAATAGATAAAACATTCATCGTTTTCTTTGAGTTTTTTACTCACCATTTCCACGCCTTTTTTTAATGATTTAGGACCATCTGGAAAGATAGGAAAACGAGAAATATTGTATGCTTTCGCGGCTGGATTGGCTTTTTCGATTAATTCAAAAATATATGTAAGAGGGAAATATTTATAAGCGATGTGTTGTTCGCCTTCTTTAATTAAAAGGTCGCCAGTATTGTAATCAACGCTTCTAAAAAGAATGACGTTCTTGTCATAATCTTTGAAATATGTTGTCCATCCTAACCATCCTGTTTCAATTGGATATTTACCAGTTAAAAAAGATGTTGTTGCCGCGGCGGTTGTAGGAGGATAGACAGAATTAATTGTGGTCACATAGTGTTGTCTAATAAAAGATTTTTCTTTTAAGTGTTTATGGACAATGTTTCTGCCCATTCCATCAAACAAAACAGCGACAACTTTTTTATGTCCCTTTAATTCTTGATCCACGATTTTGTTGGTCTCATGAAATGTAGGCGCACCAAAATGTTTCAATATTGAATTGGATAAATTAACTAATGTGTTTTCGTTATAAACTTTCATATTTTTTGACACTGGGTAAATGGGTTTTTAACCCTTGAATAATTGGTTAATCAATCGCTCTCCAATTATTTTCAACTTCCTTTAACCTCTTTAGGAAGAGTAAATAATAGCACGTATTTAAAACTATTTCTTTTTTTATTTTCAAAAGATTTAGATAACTTTACAATTATGACACTTATGGAAAGAAATATTGCGGTTATTGATTTAAAGGCTTTTTATTCCTTTGTTGAGTGTGTGGATAGGGGGCTAGATGCTTGGAAAGTCCCTTTAGTGGTCGCTGACAAGGAAAGAGGGAAGAATACTATTGTTCTTTCCGTTTCGCCGTTTTTAAAAAGCAAAGGAATTCCATCAAGATTAAGAATTAAAGAATTGCCACATGGATACGACTACATTTACGCTGTTCCAAGGATGGAAAGATATATTGAAAAATCAAACGAGATAGTCAATATCATGATGGAATTTGTCAGTTATGAAGATATCCATGTTTATTCCATCGATGAAGCGTTTTTAGATTTAACCACATATGTGAATTATTACAAAAAGTCCGCCTATCAAATAATTGAGATGATTATTAAAACCATTAAAGAAAAAACAGGTTTACAAGCAACCGGAGGAATTGGAGATAACTTCTTCTTAGCCAAAGTGGCTTTAGATGTATATGCAAAGAAGACGAGAAATGGTATCGCGGTTTTAAGAAAAAAGGATGTTAAAGAAAAACTTTGGCCAATTACTCCTTTAAACAAAATATGGGGTATAGGCGCAAGGACAGAAGCTAAATTAAACGCGTTAGGTATTAATAATCTAGGCGATTTAGCGCATTGTAATCTATCATTCTTGAAATCTAATTTTGGAATTATGGGTGAAGAATTATATAACCACGCGAACGGTGAAGATGATGCGGATATGCACGAACAATACACTCCAAAATCAACAAGTTTAACCGTGGGGCAAGTTTTATTTAAGGATTATAATAAGAAAAACATTATCACTGTAATTAGGGAAATGAATGACGATTTAGCAAGTCGATTAAGAAATGAAAATAAATTAACTCAACTTGTGTCTTTATATATCGGATATTCTAAAAGTGAATACGGTGGGTTTTCTCGACAAATGTCACTATTATCCCCGACGAATGAAAATGATGAGTTGTTGAAAGCAATAATGGAGATATTCAACAATCATATTGAAAATAAACCCATAAGAAGAGTGGGTATCTGTTATGGAAAGTTAACTCCCGCTCATTATCAACAGTTAAATATATTCGAAAACACAAAAGAACAAATAAATAAACAACACTTAGAGCAAGCCATGGATAAAATTCAAAGCAAGTTTGGTAAAAACAAAGTCCTCCGCGCATCTTCTTTAACTGAAGATAGCACCGCGATAGAAAGACATAATCAGATTGGAGGGCACCGTAAATGAGTGATCGTGGAATTAAAAAATGGGCGCCTTATAAATCGCTTGTGGAACAAGACTATTCATTAAAAGAACAAAAAGAAAAAGATAATAGAATTGAAAAGCCCACTATTTCTAATGAACAAGCAGAAGAAATAAACGATATTCTTCTCAATCATAATGGTAATCCACTTAAGATTTGTTATTACCGAAGAGGGCAACTACTTGAAGTAGTCGATTCTATAAAGAAAATCGATCCTTATGAAAGAAAGATATACCTAGTTTCTAAAAAGGTAATTCTTCTCAGCGAAATATGCTCGATTGAATACATTTAAAAACCTCCGCTTCTTATTAAACGGAGGTTATTTTTTAAAGAAAACTATATGATTTCGCGCTTATTTTGCTAAAGACATTGATTTATAGAAGACAAAATTGTTTTGTTCATCAATATACCCGACTTCTTTATCGTGGATGATGATTGATCCATCTTCTTCGACATATCCAAGATATTTTTCACCAAAAGAAATTTCACCTTCATCAGTAATATCAGCGAACTTTCTACCACTGATAAAAAGAGCATTATCTTTGATATATCCCACTATTTTGTCACCCACAATTATGTTGTGGCCGAATGAATCAATAATTAGCATTTTTCTTTCTCTTTTTTAACGTTGAATAAGTGTTCACCATTGCCAATTTGAACGTGTTCTAACCATGAACACTTAATAACATTGTCATTACCAATATTGACATGGTTCATATATGTGTTGGAGCCAATCATATTGTTTTCACCAATTTTAGAATGCCCAAGAATGCTTACGTTAGGTTGGATAATTGTGTCTCTTCCGATTTCTGCATCGGGAGCGATATATGTTGAATCTGGATCTTCAATAGAAACACCAGAGAGCATTAATTTATGATTAATTCTCTTTCTCATAATTTTAGCGGCATATGCAAGTTGAACACGGTCGTTAATACCAAACATTTCCACTGCGTCTTCAACAACATAAGCACCGACTTTATGTCCGTCTTTGACGAACATATCAACTAAATCTGTTAAATAGTATTCGCCTTGAGCGTTGTTTGGTGTGATTTTATCTAAATATTGGAAGAGTAACTGGTTATCAAAGACATACATGCCAGAGTTAACTTCATTGATATCTCTTTCGTATTCATCACAATCCCTATCTTCGCGAACAGCGATAACGTGATTGCTCTTTGGTTCACGAATAATTCTTCCATAACCACGTGGATTTTCTAAGACCATACTGACAATAGTTAATTTGTTGCCGGTTCTTTCATGAATATGGAAAACGTTGTTAATTGTTTCTGTAGTAATAAGAGGTGTATCGCCATAAACAACTAAAGTAAAGCCTTCTTTACCTTCTAATAATGGTTTAGCTGTTAAGACCGCGCCACCTGTACCGTTGATTACTTTTTGCCAAACGACATCTGCGTCTTTTTCCACCAATTGTTTGGTGATTTCACCACCAAAACCAACCACGACAACGATTTGTTTTGGTCCAATTGGTTTGACAGCGTCAACGACATAATTAATAAGTGGTTTATCCAAAATTGGATAAGAGACCTTTGAATGTTCAGGATCTCTGGATTTCATTCTTGATCCTTTGCCGGCAGCTAAAACTACTGTGTATTTTTCCATCGCTTTACTCCATTATTTTATGATTGTGGTCATAATTACATTGTATTTGTTTTCGAGTTTTTTCATAGCGTTCTTGATGAGCTTCTTGTTAGCGCTTAAAGCAAAAACAGAACTACCTGAACCACTCATAAGGACAATTTTAAGGCCTAATTCATATAGTTTATCCTTAATCACTTGGATTTCAGGCACCATAGAAATAGCGGCTTTTTCCATTACGTTAAAAACAGATTTTGCCAACAATTCATCATCGCCTTCTTCTAAAGCTTTGATAACTGTTTCAACATTACCATGTGGCCAATTTTTGTTTTTATCACATAGTTTATAAACGTTTTGAGTGGGGCAACCTGCTTCTGGTTTAACAATTAAAACATAGTAATTGTTCTTGATACGGATTGGTGTCATTTCATCACCAATACCTTGGCATCTTGCGGGTACGTTTTTTATGAAGAACGGGACGTCCGCACCGATAGATGTGGCCACTTCTAAAAGTTTTTCTTCAGGAATACCTAATTTAACAAAGTTATTAATTGTTTTTAAAACAAAGGCAGCGTTAGATGATCCTCCACCCAATCCCGCTTTCATAGGAATAACCTTATGCATATCAATTTTGAATTTGTTGTCATAAGGTTTTAATTCTTTTAAAGAATCTAATGCTTTTGTAACCGTATTAAATTCAGACATTTCACAGTTAAAATCATCTAAGGTAACGAAATTATCAATGGCTTTAGGATACTCTTCAATAACTAATGTATCGTGAAGAGCAACAGGCACCATGACCATATCTAAAGTATGGTATCCATCTTCTCTTTGGCCTGTGATATCTAAACAAATATTAATTTTGGCGTTACTTTGAACAACTATTCTTCTCATAAAATCATTCCTTAGATTATAGAATTATAATTCTACCACCCTATTATTGATAGAGTGATTTGTAATTTCTCCACATTTTCAAATATTGAAGCGGTTCAATATCCTCCGGTCTTGCTGTTGGATTAATACCGCTTACTAATAAAACTTTGTTTGCCTTTTCTTTATCTTTTAAATAGTTTTGTAGATTGTTGTAGATGGTTTTTCTTCTATTTAAAAACAAATTTTTAGCAAAGAAATATGTGTCTTTTGCTTCTTCAAACAAACATTTTGGTTCTATTGAAATAGAAAATACAGCGCTTCCACATTTAGGAACGGGATAGAAAGATCCCGCTTTTACTTGAAATAACTTTTTTGATTCACCTAATAAATGTAATAAAACAGATGTAGGTCCATATTCTTTACCTTTTGTATCAAAGAAATGAGGGAAGGCATCGTTTTGCACCATCAAAACCATTTTCTTAACCGCTTTTGCATTTAATAATAAATAGACAATTGTCTCAGTGGTGATGTTATAAGGTAGATTACCGATAATCTTGTCATAAAATGAAACATCATGTTTGCGAATATCGGAATAAACGATGCGAACGTCTTTATAAATCAATTGAAGAAACGCGATCATTCTTTCATCAATATCCACAACGGTTAAATTGTTTGTTTGACCATCTAAAAAATGGGTTAAAGAACCTAATCCAGGGCCGATTTCCAATACTTTTTCATCTTTTTGAATGTCTAAAGCATTAACTATTTTCAAACAAACTTCAGGTTCAATTAAAAAGTTTTGACCGTAATCTTTATCTGGTCTAGCGTTAGAATTTCTCGTGATTTCAATAATGTTGTTTCTATTGATTTCCATTTTGATATTCCGTTATTAAACGATTGATATCTTCTCTTTTTATTTTAAATAAATTTAATCTTCTTATCATCTTTTTGTTGTTACACAAACCCAAAGATAGTTTGTCACATAAATATTCTTTCTCTTCTTTTGATAAATGACTCAAATCAGAAAGGGTAATATCGCCCTTATCGATTGGTTCGTTTGACAAATATGGTTCTAAGATTTTTAAAATTTCTTCTTTTTGACATTCCGCGATTCCGTTTTTGTCTCCACGAGTGCATTTAGCAATATCCGCATTCAACAAAACACAATTAGGAACGAGATTTTTTAACTTATCCGCGATGTTTCTACCAGCTTCATCAGGATCGGTTAAAACATAGATAACTAGTGTTTTTCCGGCTTCTTTTAGGAATTCTATTTCTTTTTGAGGTATTTGATAGCCGTTAGTTTTAACGAATTCTGTATCTAAAAATGAGGACAAATACGCTTCATCTTCTTTGCCTTCGACGACTAAGATTCCGTTTAGATATTTTTTCATTTGAGATTGAACAGTTTATTAGAATTTTGATATAAGACATCTAAAAGATGTTTTTTAGACATATTCTTTAAATTTGAGATTTCATCCACTACTAAAACAAGGTTCTTTGGTTCATTAATAGTGCCTCTTAATGGATGGGGGGTTAAATATGGGGAATCGGTTTCCACTACTAACATATTAATGTCCACTTCTTCTGCGACTTCTTTTGGTGTTTTAGCGTTCTTAAATGTAACCGGTCCATCTAAACCAATAAATAAACCAAGTTTTTGGACATCTTTAAGCATTTCAACGCTTCCTGAATAACAATGCATAACACCACCGTGTTTTGGTGTGTATTCTTTTAGAATATTAATCGTTTCTTGGTTAGCGTCTCTAGCGTGAATAACAATTGGTTTTTGATGTTCGTTCGCAAATAAAATTTGTTTAATAAACCATTCTTTTTGAAGTTCTCTTTCAACAGGGTCTTTATGCCAATAGAAATCTAAACCTATTTCACCCACCGCAACTACCTTAGGATGATCAATATATTTGGCAAGCTCTTCATAGTCACCATCTTGAACATCAAAAATGTTTTCTGGATGAAACCCTATTGCGGCGTAAACCTCATCATATTGCTCCGCTAGTTTAATCGCGTTTAGACTGCTTTCTTTATCCCATCCAACACACAAAAAGCGTGTAATTCCCGCTTCTTTTGCTTCTTTTATTACCTCATCAACACGGGGTAATAATTTTTCATCATTTAAGTGACAATGTGTATCAAAAATCATATTATTTGCCAACGCAGAATCGAGAGAAAATCTCTTTTGATAAATCTGTTTGATTAGCTTCGCCAAGGATTTCTAATATCGCTGTATATGCTTCCATTAATGAAATGGAAATTAAATCCACTGGTAAATCATTTAAAGCATCTTCTTTTGCTTTCTTTAAAGATTCATAGGACTTGGATAATAGTCCTAATTGTCTAGTGTTATTAAGTGCAGGTTGTTCAAAGGCTTCTTCATCAATACCCACAACTTTATAAATTTCATCCACAAGTGGTTGAATATCATTATTAAGTGCGGAGATGTTAATCGCGTTTTCGTTGGCGATTTGCATATCTTTTTTGTTATAAACAATGATTCTAGTCTTATCTTTTGTGAGTTCTAAAATCTCTTTGTCTTGCTCATCTAATAGTCTAGATCCATCAAGCACAACGATGACTAATTCAGCATCTTCAATGCTCTTTTTAGCGCGTGAAACACCGATGGATTCCACCTTATCATCAACATCTCTAATTCCTGCGGTGTCTAAAAGATGTAATGTGATTCCTTTTAAATTAATCTCACCTTCAACGATATCTCTAGTTGTGCCAGCGATATCGGTAACAATGGCTTTTTCTTCGCCCGTTAAAGCGTTTAATAAAGATGATTTGCCAACGTTTGGTTTGCCAACAATAGCGACCTTAATACCATCTTTAATAATCTTAGCTTTTCTTCCATCAGAAATAAGCTTTTCAATTGATGGATTGATTTTATCAATAGATTTCACGATTAGATCTTTGTTCGCGACTTCAATATCCTCGTATTCAGGGAAGTCGATATTCACTTCAATTAAAGCGATTAAATCGGCGATAGACTTCTTAATTGGATTAACCAAATCACTGACTTCACCTTTTAAAGATTTGATGGATAATTGTTTCGCTTCTTTAGTAGTAGCGTTAATCACATCATTGATGGATTCCGCTTGAATTAAGTCGATTTTGCCATGTAAAAAGGCACGAGACGAATATTCACCGTTTGTAGCAAGGCGAGCGCCATTTTTGATTAATACTTCAATAATTTGATTAGCGATTAAAATAGAACCATGACAGATGATTTCTACAAGGTTTTCACCAGTAAAACTCTTTGGTCCTTTATAAGCGCATAAAACAACTTGGTCGATAACAGTATTGTCGTTGGCAATCTCTCCAACCAAGAGCGTTCTTTTTTCAATATTACGGATGTCTTTTGAAAAGCATTTTGAGACCACATCAAAGCAATCATCACCAGACACTCTAATGATGGCTAATGCGCTTTTCATAGGCGCGGTTGCTAATGCGACAATAGTTTCAAACATACTTTTCAAAAAGCACCCTATATGGGTGCGTTTAAACGTTATTCAACGTAAATAATTTGCACTTGACGATGTGTACCTTCGCCAATGCTTTCTGTGCGGATGTTAGGCATACCACTACATGCGTTATGGACCGCTCTTCTTTCATCTGCTGGCATTGGATCAAAGGTATATGTAGTTTTTGTTTTTTGCACGTCGTGTGCTAATTTTCTAGCGGTTCTTCTTAAACGGGAATATTTGTTGTCTTTATAACCGTTGATGTCGAGAAGAATTCTAAATCTCTTATGGAAGTGATTGCTGACCGCTAATTTGACAAGTTCATTAAGAGCTTGTAAGGTTTTTCCGTTCTTTCCAATTAAAATTGGATTGTGGGTGGAATCGATGGTAATGCGAATGACATCATCATCTAAAGTTGTATGTAACGAGCTTTCGATACCAAGGTTATCAACAATATTTAAAACGTAATCTTCTGCGAATCTAATAATGTCGGAATAATCATATACTTCGACGATGACCTTTTTAGCAAAAAGGCCTTTCTTTTTATCGGACACAGAATAGACTAATTCATTAACATCGCAACCTTGTTCTTTGGCGGCTAGTTCCAATGCTTCTTCCACCGTTTTACCGAGGTACATTTTCATAAATTAACTTTCCTTTTTCTTAATCACAACATCTTTGTCGTTATTGTCTTTCACCTTTTCGGTTTTAGGAGCTTTTTCGACTTTTTCTTTCTTGTCTTCTTTGGACTTTTTCTCTTTAGATGCTGGTTTGTTGTCTTTGTGTTTTGAATTCGCTTTCGCGGTAATTTTTTGGGTGATTAAAGTTTGGGCAACTGAGAATAACGCACCAATTAACCAATACACACCCATACCACTGGCGAGTGAGAATCCCATGAAGATAATCATGCCAAGCATGATCCAAGTGAACCATTTCATCTTGTTGTTTTGGGATTGTTGTGCTGGGTTTTTACCTAATTTAGCAACAGCTTTTGCCTTTTTCTTTTGAATCCATTGAGGTAAAAGCATAGACACTGTTTGTGCTGCCGCCATCAAAAGGAAGAGCACTAACGCAGTGGCACCACCACCATTAGCCCAGCTAGATCCGCTCATCATCGTGGAACCAATAGAGTCACTTAAACGTAAACCTAATAAGCTACCACTGGATAAATAAGCACTACCTTGCATCGCGCCCCAAACGCAGATAAAGATTGGGAATTGCACGAACATAACAAGCATTGTTCCAAGTGGATTAATCTTGTTCTTTTTATACAATTTCTGCATATCCGCAGCCATACGTTGCTTATCGTATTGGTTGGTATTTGAGTTAGGATACTTGGCTTGAATCTTTTGAATTTCAGGTTGTAATTCATTCATCTTTGCAGATGATTGAGTTTGTTTGAATGTAACAAGGAGCATGAGTGATCTGATAATCACTGTGACGATAAAGATGGAGAGGACTTGCGCCCAACCATTTGCCATACCACCGCCTAAGAAGGCTTTGGTTAACACATCAATAAACGCTCCGATAGGCCATACAAAGCAGAATTCCAATAAGCCTCTCCAATCGGTGATAGCTTTTCCTTGGATTTCAACTGCTTGGTTTCGAGGACCATAAGCACCATAATCATCAGTTG
Organism: Bacilli bacterium; assembly: GCA_024696885.1. Taxonomy (GTDB): domain Bacteria; phylum Bacillota_I; class Bacilli_A; order RFN20; family CAG-826; genus CAJOLV01. Next base: position 14,854 of record JAILGI010000073.1, on the reverse strand, counting down.
TTGTTGCTAAACATGAGCGTAAGCTACTGATTTTGGTATTAAGTGTGCTCTTATAGAGTTTTAAATAGTCACTTGTTGGAGCGGCGTCCGCACCAATAATTGCCTTTGTTTCATCGATATAAGTATCGAAGTTAGTCCATAAAACTTGTTTTTTGTTATCGGTACTATCTTCGTATTTTAAATATCCATAGATATCTAAAACGCCTTTATCTTTTTTGGTTAATTCTGGGTTTGTATAATCTCTTAAAACATTTTGTAATGTTAATTCATCAGCGGCTTGATCAATTGTGGTTAAATTCCATAATTGTTTAAAATCTGCATCAGCATAAGCTGCTTCAACAGCGTGGCCGAGAACAACACTATCTAAAGTTGTTAAGAATTTGATTCCAGGTAAAGCAATACCGGATTTGGTCGCGTTTTGATCGATGGATTTGTAAGTATTACAGTGAGTGTAAATTTCATTTCTTAATTCTTCATCGGTCAAAGTTGCAGCGTAAGATTGATACTTAACGTTGTTTAAAGTAACTAATTTTTTTCCGGTTTCGCTTGTGGTGTCGGTGATATACATAACGGCGTTTGTGTCGCCATCAGCTTGATATCTTGTGACACCATAATCAAAGGCATATAAGATATGGGCCTTATCAGTGACAGAGCAAAATGATGCTGTACATCCAGACAAAACAACTGCACCTAATAAAAGTGATAAACCACCTAGTGTAAGTTTTGTTTTTCTTTTCATTATTTATTTCCTACCTGTACACTAATTAAATCATTTAATAATGATTTGTTATCGTAAAATCCACCATCTAAATATGGTTTTCTAACAACGATAACTATGTCGAGAGATTGATCGTTATAGTTAATTAAACTATCGCACATCGCTCTCACTTGACGTTTAATTCGGTTTCGCACAACCGCATTACCAACTCTATTCGAAACGGATAATCCAATACGCGTGTAGCCCAGATTGCTTTTAGCAATATGAACTGTAAACTGTTGGTTGTGGTATGCACGACCCTTTTTAATCGTTAAAACAAATTCATCAGATTTTTTAATTCTATTAACGATTTTCATTTCAGTCCTTATTAAGCTGTTAAAACTTTTCTGCCTTTGGCTCTACGACGGGCCAAAACGTTACGACCGTTAGCGGATTTCATTCTTGCTCTGAAACCAGCTTTGTGTTGATGTTTAATTTTGCTTGGTTGATACGTTCTTTTCATTTTAATAAACCTCCATTTAACATAGCGTGAAAAATTATAAGGTCATTTATAGATAAATGTCAAACTAATGTGCACCTATACGCGGAAACACTTCACATCTCTTCTTGTGGAAAAATAGAACTTTTTGATGCAAAATGTGGGTTATTTTTTGCTCGAAAATAAGTTTTCCACATAGATATTCACAGGTAGCAAATTGTACAAAACGTAATCCTTTATAACAAAGTTATATTTTTATCCTATTTTTTGAAAATGTAGGAAATTGTGCACAAATCAGTGAATGGTGAATAGTTATCAACAATTTTATCCACAATAAATTTTTGTGGAAAACGTGGATTTCTCCTTTAAATATATTTACTTTTTCTTATTTTTTGTGGAAAACTCAAAAACCATTAAAATTCATATAATTTCACGTGGTGATTCTTTATAATATTTGCGAAACAAATAAAGGATTTATTTTTATGATCAGTTCAATATCAGAAATTACCCAATTATGGAATAGAGCGTTAACCAAAATAGAGCAAAGATTAGGAGAAAAACAGGTATTTGATTCCTTTTTCTCTGAAACATATATATTTGAAATTAAAGGTGATGTCATTGTTGTGGCGGTGAATTCTTCATTAGCAGCCACATTATTACAAGGCAAATATTACTCCATCATTTCCGATGTTGTGAACGAACTAACTGAGAGTAATTTTAAGTTAGAATTCGTGCCCGAGAAGGATTTGAAGGTTAGCGACGTGCAATCTATTGCCGCGCCAACACAAAAACAGAAATTTTTCGCCGATTCCGAGATTAAAAGTGCGCTAACATTCGACAATTTCGTTGTTGGATCATTCAACAGAGAGGCTTCACAGGCTTCTTTAATGATCGCATCTAACCCAGGAAAGATGTTTAACCCCTTATTCATCTACTCTTCTTCCGGTTTAGGTAAAACACACTTGATGCACGCAATCGGAAATTACATCCAAAACGTCTCTAAACCAGGCGCAAAAATTTTATATGTTTCTGGTTTTGATTTTGTTGAAGAATACATTAAATCTGTACGCGGAGAAAAAGATGCGCAACTTTTAAAAGACTACATTTGTGACTTTGACGTCTTGCTTTTAGACGATGTTCAAATGTTAGCAAATAAGGTTAAAACTCAAGACTATTTCTTTACCGTGTATGAAAAGCTTATGAACGCGGGTAAGCAAATCGTTATTACATCCGATAGACAACCTATTGAAATTGCTGAGTTACAAGAACGCTTAGTAACTAGATTTAGTAGGGGATTAATAGTAAAAATTAACGAACCAGACCAAAATACGTGTGTTGAAATCTTAAGGAAAAAGATTATTGCGAACGGCCTAAGCGTTGATAGATTTGACGACGCGGTTTTATACTTCTTAGCAGACAAATTTTCACAAAATCTTAGAGAGTTAGAAGGTACGTTAAATCGGTTAATTTTCTACACACTCTCTGTTAAGCACACAGACCACATTACACTCGATGTTGCCGCAGAATCATTACAGTCCATTATCGGAGGCAAAAACATCGCTAGTGAATTAAGTGAACAAAAGATTATTAATGTTGTTGCGGACTATTACAACTTGTCTCCAAGTCAATTAACAGGAAAGATCAGAACCGGTCAAATCGCCCTCGCTAGACACATCGCTATGTATTTAATAAGGATTACATTAATCGATGTTTCCTTAGAGAAAATTGGCATGGCGTTTGGCGGTAAAGACCACACCACTGTGATGAACGCAATTCAAAAAGTGGATAAAGGGTTGAAAACTGATCCTTCATTAAAAGAAGCTGTTGATGAACTTCAAAAACGTTTAAAACCTTAAAAATTTATTGAAAATAAATATCCAAGTTAAATATGTTGTGGTAGAATAGATAAGTAAGTAAAAATCACATACCAAAAAATTGAGTTATCCACATTTCCACCGAGACTATTATTATTAATATAATAAAGAAAGGAATTAATATGAGATTTACAATCAAAAGAGAAGAACTTCTTAAAGGATTAATGATTGCCTCTAGAGCAGTTGCTAATAAAGTTGCAGTCGCAGTATTAGCTAATTTAAAAATCGAATTAAATGAAAAAGGCTTGTTTATTACTGGTTCAAACTATGATTTGACCATTAAAACATTTGTTCCTTACAAACAAGATGAATTTGAAATCATTAGAAACTATAAAGAAGGCGCTACATTAATTAATTCCAAAATCTTAGTTGAAATCGCAAGAAAGATGGGATGTGAAGAAATTACACTTGATGTTATTGATTCCACTATCGCTACTATCTCTGGTGGTGGTTCTGAATACAAACTCAATTGTGTTAGACCTGAAGAATATCCAGATTTAGATTTAGATTCCACAGGAACAAGAATTTCCTTAACCAAAGAGCAATTCGATGCTTTGGTTACACAAACCGCTTTTGCGGCATCAGTGAAAGAACAACGTCCAATCTTAACGGCTTTGAATTTAGAAGCTGCAAACGGATTATTAGTTGCTACAGCCACAGACTCCGCTCGTATGGCTCGCAAACAAATCAACATTGAAAACGGTGTTGAATTCATTGCAAATGTTCCTGCCAAAATGATGGTGGAAGTTAACCATTTATTGGAAGGTGTTAATAGTGTTGATATCGCTTTTAGCGATAAAAAAGCATTATTCTCATTTGATAGAACGGTTGTGGCTACTCGTTTAGTCGCTGGTGACTACCCAAATACAAAAGGTATTGTTCCAAGGATCACCAACTACTCATTAGAAGTTAACGCTTCTGATTTAATGAAAGCAATTGAACGCGCTAACATCTTATCCATCGATAGAGAAAACGTTGTTGACTTATCCATGGATGAATCCGGTGTTGAAATTTCCGCCAAATCTTCACAAGTTGGTTCCGCTGTTGAAAAGATTGACTTATTCAAATATGAAGGCCAAAGCTTAAAAGTTTCCTTCAATAGTGAATTTGTCCTCGCAGCGATCCGCGCTTTAGGTAGTGAAGATGTCAACTTCCTCTTTGTTGGCGAGATGAAACCATTCGTTGTGAAGAACGCAAACGATGATTCCGTCATTCAAATTGTGACACCAGTTAGAACCTACTAAAACAGCCCATTTAAGGCCTATAAAAATCAAGGGAATAATTTATTCCCTTTTTTCTTTATATGTGCTATAATGAGCGCAAAGGAGTCGTTTGTGGGCAAAAAATACATCACACTTAACCCAGAAGAAGAATACATCACACTTCAATCGCTATTAAAAATGAACGATATCGTGTCGACTGGAGGGATGGTAAAAGTATTCTTAATGGACAATGTTGTTCTTGTAAACGGAGAGGCGGAAAACCGTCGCGGTCGTAAATTATATCCCGGTGATGAGATTTGCGTCTTAAACAAGGTTTTTGAGATTAAAAAACCATGATTGTTAAAACTCTTACCCTCAAAGGATTCCGAAATCATGATTACCTAACCTATGACTTCAATGAAGGAATGAACATCTTAACCGGTCATAATGGAGCGGGTAAAACCAATGTTGTTGAATCCCTCTACTATCTCTCCCTAGCTCGAAGTTTTAGATTAAACGATGATGAAGGCCTAATTAAGAAAGGCCGTGACAATGCGGAAATATACGCAGAAGTCAAAGAAGGCGAATTAACGCGCAAAATTCGCGTTCTATTGAACCAAACAGGCAAGCAAATATTCATTAATGGAAAACCCGTAAATAAGGTTTCTGAGCTTGCTAGAGTGGTGAATGTCATCCTATTTGAACCCAAAGATGTATTACTCTTTCGCGGTTCACCCAAAAACAGGCGTACATTCTTGGATGTATCATTAGCCAAGAAAAGCGCTAGTTATCTCGATTATATTTCTCGTTATGAAAAGGTGCTCAAAGAGAGAAATGAGCTTCTAAAAAGCGAGAAAGTTGATCGCGTTTTGCTTGATACCACCACCGAAATGTTGGTGAAATTATCCTGTCCTATAGTGTCTTATAGGCAGATGTATGTCAAGGATATCAACGATATCCTTAATAAAATAACGCGCGCGCTCACAGGCGAAGATGACAAAATCGAGGTTGTTTATAAACCATTTATCGAACAATCAGTCGATTTCGAATCAAAGGCATTAGAAGCGTTTAAAAGGGCGGAAGAAAGCGATTTAAGAAAGAAAGCAACTTCTATCGGTGTTCATCGAGAAGACTTCACAGTCAATCTAAATGGACGCGATATTGGTGAATATGGCTCTCAAGGTGAAAATAGAATCGCTGCATTAGCCTTAAAACTCTGCCCCTATTTCTTAATTGAAGATAAGGATAAACGCCCTATTGTGGTCTTAGATGATGTAATGTCTGAACTTGATCAACAACACCGCTTAAGACTAATTACATTTTTAAAAAAGTTCGAGCAAGTATTCATTACCGCGACTCGACTCGAAGTTGCTGGTGCAAGCAACTATCAAATAAAAAAGAAGAAAAAGGAGGTCTTCTAAATGGAAGAAGAAAAGAAAGTCGTTATAGAAGAAGCGAAAGCGGAAGCTCCTGCGGAAGTTAAACCGGTCCCAGAAGTAACTATTTCTGAAATGAACGAAGAAGAGGTTCTTTTAGAAAAAGCTGACGCGAAATACGACGCTGGCAACATTCAAGTTTTGGAAGGACTTGAAGCTGTCAGAAAAAGACCTGGTATGTATATTGGTACAACATCATCCGCTGGTCTCCACCACCTCGTTTGGGAAATCGTCGATAACGCTATCGATGAAGCCTTAGCAGGTTATTGTACCGAAGTTACAGTCACCATTAACACAGGAAACACCATTACAGTAGTTGATAATGGTCGTGGTATCCCTGTTGATGTGGTCAAAAAGAGCGGTTTAAGCGGTGTTGAAACCGTTTATACAGTTTTACACGCCGGTGGTAAATTCGGCGAAGGAGGCGGTTATAAAGTCTCCGGTGGTTTACACGGTGTTGGTGCCTCTGTTGTTAACGCCTTATCTAAATGGTGTGAAGTTACCGTCAATAAAGATGGTGGCGTCTATTACATCAAATTTGAAAACGGCGGCAAGATTAACAAACACTTAGAAAAAATTGGTACTTGTGATCCAAACAAAAACGGCACAAAAGTTACCTTTAAACCAGACCCAGAAATCTTTACAGACACAACTGAATATAGCTACGACATCATTCGTGACAGAATGAGACAAGTTGCCTACTTAAATAGAGGCATTAAAATTGTTGTCGTCGACGCTAGAGAAGATCACGAACCACGTCGTGAAGAATTCTGCTTCAAAGGTGGTATTAAAGAATACGTTTTATTCATTAATGCTCATAAAACCAAATTATTTGATGAAGTCTTATATTGCGAAGGCAGCGTCCCAATTACATTAGAAAGCGGAAGCACCGCTCATGTGTATGCGGAAATCGCTATGCAATATGATGATGGTTATTCATCAAACATTTATTCCTTCTGTAATAATGTTCATACCCATGAAGGTGGTATGCACGAAACAGGATTTAGAGATGCAATGAGAAGAGTGGTCAATAACTACGCTAGAGAATACAAATTCTTAAAAGATGGTGAAGACGACTTAACTTACGAAGATATCGTTGAAGGTTTAACATGTGTTATCTCCGTTAAACACCCAAATCCTCAATTTGAAGGTCAAACAAAAACTAAATTAGGTAACTCAGAAGTTCGTAAGATTGTTTCCGGTATTGTTGGTGAACAATTAAATAGATTCTTCCTAGAAGATCCAAAACTAGCTAGAACCATCATGGAAAAAATCGTCATGGCAGCGAACGCCCGTATGGCCGCTCGTAAAGCTCGTGAAGATATCCGTAGAAAAGGCGCTCTCGATCTTACCACTCTTCCAGGTAAGTTAGCGGACTGTTCTAGTAAAAACCCAGAAGAATGTGAATTATATATCGTCGAAGGTAACTCTGCGGGTGGTTCCGCAAAGAATGGCCGCAATCGTGAAACACAAGCAATTCTACCACTACGTGGTAAGATTCTTAACGTTGAAAAGGCCCAAGCCAAACGTATCTTCGCTAATGCTGAAATTGGCAATATGATTACCGCTATCGGTGGTGGTATTGATCCAGAATTCGATGTTAGCAAAATCAGATATCACAAAATCGTTATCATGACCGATGCTGATGTCGATGGTAGTCACATTCGTATCTTATTATTAACTTTCTTCTATAGATTTATGCGTCCTTTAATTAATGAAGGATACATCTATATCGCACAACCTCCTTTATATAAAGTCGAATACCATGGCAAACAATACTATGCGTATAACGATGACCAACTTGAATTAATTAAAAAGAAACTCAACCTTAAACCTGGATATCCATTCCAACGTTATAAAGGTCTTGGTGAAATGGATGCTGAACAATTATGGGAAACCACCATGGATCCAACAAATAGAAAAATGCTTCGTGTCACATTAGAAGACGCGATTAAAGCTGAACAAATCTTCACTGATTTAATGGGTGACAATGTTGACCCACGTAAGGAATTCATCCACGAAAACGCTAAATTTGTGAAGAACTTAGATATTTAATAGAAGGAGGATTGAAACATGTTGTTCTTAGAAGATGAAGAATTAAAAGTCGAAGAAGTTGAAGAAACTGAAGAAGACAAAAAAGCTGAAGAAGAACTTGAAGCGGGTATCGTTGCTGGATTAACCGATGTTGATACAGTTAGCCTTGTTAAAGAATCATTCCTTGATTATGCGATGAGTGTTATCGTCGCTCGTGCTATCCCTGATGTTAGAGATGGCATGAAACCAGTTCATAGACGTATCGTTTACTCTATGAGTGAAACAGGTAATACACCTGATAAACCATTTAAAAAGTGCGCTCGTATCGTTGGTGACGTCATGGGTAAATATCACCCACATGGTGACTCCGCGATCTATGGTGCATTAGTTAGATTAGGCCAACCTTTATCCACAAGATACACTCTTGTTGAAGGTCACGGTAACTTCGGTAACCCATTAGATGGTGATGAACCAGCGGCTTACCGTTATACCGAAGCTCGTATGTCCAAACTCGCCTTAGAAATGGTGAGAGATATCAACTGCAATGTAGTTGATTTCATGGACAACTATGATGGTGTTGACCAAGAACCAGTTGTTTTACCATCTAAATTCCCAAACTTATTAGTTAATGGTTCCAGTGGTATCGCTGTTGGTATGGCCACAAATATGCCACCACACAACTTAGGTGAAGTTGTTGATGGTGTTGTTGCTTTAGCCCATAACCGCGACATTACCACCGAAGAATTAATGCAATATATCAAGGGTCCTGACTTCCCAACCGGAGCTATTGTCCTTGGTTTAGGCGGCATTAAAGAGGCTTATGAAACAGGTACAGGCAGCATTGCCATCCGTAGTAAATGCCATATTGAAGATCGTTCACAGGGTTTAAAGAGAATCGTTGTTGATGAAGTTCCTTATGGTGTTAACAAAGCTTTAATGATTGAAAACATGGCTGGATTAGTCCGTGATAAGGTTGTCGAAGGCATCTCTGATATCCGTGATGAATCCAACAAAGATGGTGTTCGTATCGTTATCGAAGTTAAAAGAGACACCATCCCAGAAGTGTTATTAAATCAACTATTCAAATTAACACAATTACAATCCAGTTTTGGTATTATCAACCTCTGCTTAGTTGATGGCGCACCAAAGGTATGTTCATTAAAGACCATGTTGACCGAATACCTCGACTTCCAAATCGATGTTATCGCTAGAAGAACACAATTCTTATTAGATAAAGACATGGCGAGAGATCATATTGTTATTGGCTTATTAAAATGTCATGACAACATCGATGATATCGTTGAAATCATTAAGAATAGCGAAACCGCTGAAGAAGCAACCGCTAAATTAATGGAAAAATACGATTTCACAGAAGTACAAGTCAACGCTATCTTGGCGATGAATTTAAGAAGATTAATCGGTATCGAAACCGAGAGATTAGAAGCCGAAAGAGTGCAATTAGAAAAGAATATTGCCGAATATAACCGTATTCTTTCCTCCCGTGAAAACGAAACCGAAGTCGTTGTTAAAGAATTATTAGAAATTAAAGATAAATTCTCTGATAAGAGAAGAACCGAAATCTCTAATGAAGCCGCGACAATTGATGATGAATCCTTAATTCCAGAAGAAGAAATCGTTATCACATTATCACGTGGTGGTTATGTGAAGAGATTAACCACAGATACATTCCGCGCCCAAAATAGAGGCGGAAGAGGTGTTCGTGGTGCTGGATTAAATGAAAATGACCACATTGAATTAATGGTCTATGCAAAAACCCACACCGATATCTTGTTCTTTACTGATTTAGGTAAAGTCTATCGTATCCGTGGCTATCAAATTCCAGAAGGTCAAAGAGGTAGCAAAGGTTTACCAATCATCAACTTAATTAACGTTGAAAAAGGTGAATCCGTCAAATCTATTATCACTTGTGATAATTACCCAGAAGACCACTACCTCATGTTCTTCACCGAACAAGGTGTTGTTAAGAAGACACACATTTCCGAATATGAATCCATCCGTCAAAACGGTAAGATCGCCATCTCTTTAAGAGAAGGAGATATGCTCTTTGATGTCAAACAAATTACCGATTACGTCGAAGTTGATGGTGTCCAATATCCAACAATTATTGGTATTGGTGCCTCTAACGGAAAAATGTGTAATTTCCCAGCTGATGAAGTTCGTCCAATGGGTAGATCCGCATCCGGTGTTAAAGGTATCGATTTAGCTGAAGGCGAAAAAGCCGTCGGCGCGACCACATCACACGAAGGTGATAAGATTTTAGTCTTAACATCTAAAGGTTATGGAAAGATGACACCTGTCTTCAATGAAGGTGATGAACCACTTGAAGAAAGACGTAATTACCGTATTACCAAACGCGGTGCAAAAGGTGTTTCCACATTGAAAGTTACCGATAAAGTTGGTGAATTGGTGGCGGTTCGTGCGGTTAATGGTGATGAAGACTTAATGGTGGTCACCAATGCTGGTATCGTTATCCGTACTCACCTTGAACAAATTAGAATGATTGGACGTAACACTCAAGGTGTCAAAGTTATGAATCTTGAAGGACGTCAAAAAGTCGCTTCTATGGCCGTTGTTCCTCATTTAGAAGAATTAGATGAAGAAGTGGAAGAAGAAGTCGAACAAGGCGAAGAAATCGTCGAAACAAATCCTGAAGAATAATTATGAAAATCTTTGTTCACTTTAAACCGAACGAGAAATACGACAATTTTGAGGGTGCTAGATTAAGAAAAACAATCAAAAGCGCCCTCGAAGTTGTGGGCATTCCTTACACTGATACAGTGATGGATAATTTCGATATTGCTCATCTCATCTCTTATGAAGATGACGGTTTAATTGATGAATTAAAAGAAAAAGGTGTACCTATTGTTGTCTCTGCCTTATATAGCGAAGACGATCCATCAAGTTCTTATATAGAATACAAGAATAAAGATGGTAATAGGATTTACACCATTAAACCGAAGGCCATTAAGTTTTTAAACAATGTGGATTTGGTATTAACACCTAACGAAATAGCAAAACAAATACTTATTTCTAATGGTGTTACAACAAGAATTAAAATATGCCCACCTAGCGTTAACTCGGTGAGATTTGATTTCTCTAGAGATGATGAAAAGACCATCTTCTATCGTTACTTTGGTTGTGAATCAGATAAGAAGATTGTTGTTTGTTTAGGCCATTATAATGGCGAATTAGATGGTTTAAGTGTCATTTTAAGCGCTGCAAAGGTGTGCGAAGATGTGAACTTCTATTATATTGCCGCAACAGAAGGAGGAATGCGTTATAAAAAGATTGTTAAAGGTCTTCCTAAAAACGTATTTGTTTCCCCAATTGTTCCAGATGATGTTTATAGAAGCGCATTATTAAACGCCGATGTATTCCTCCTTCCTGGATATAAAACACCTGGCGTACTGTCAGTTTGCGAAGCAATGGCGGCTAAATGTCAGCTCATTGTGAGAAAACACGACATCCTTCAAGATATCGCAATTGATCAAAAAACCGCTTATGTCGCTTCATATAGTGAAACCTTAGCGGGAATTATCAAAGATTACTTTGAAGGTAAAATGCAACCTACAATTGAAGAAGCATATAATATTGCTTCTCAAAATGATATAGGCGTATTTGGTGATAATTTAATTCGTTTTTACCAAAGCGTTATTAGATAGGAGATAACAAAAATGATTGATATTAATGTTATTCGTGAAAATCCTCAAAAAGTAAAAGAAGCCCTTAAGAAAAAATTATGGGATGTCGATTTTACTGAACTACTTGAATGGGACAAGAAAAAGAAAGAATTGATTCAAGTTGTTGAAGGCGGAAAAGCTGAAATGAATGCTTTATCAGCCTCTGTTCCTGCGAAGAAAAAAGCAGGCGAAGATGTCGCTCTAATATTTGCAAAAGTGAAGGAAATAGCGGCAAACAACAAGGAAAAAGAAGCCGAACTAGCCGAATTAGAAAACAAAATCTTCAATTTCTTAGCGGATTTACCAAACATTCCAGATGATGACCTTGTTGGTGGTGGAAAAGAAAACAACAAAGTCATTAAAACATTTAAAGAAAAACCAAACTTTGGTTTCAAAATTAAAGATCATGTGGAATTAGCAACATCTTTAGGTCTTATCGATTATGATAGAGCTGCGAAGATTGCTGGTAGAGGTGCTTGGATCTATACAGGCTTAGGTGCTCAACTTGAATTTGCACTTTTACAATATTTCATTAACACCCATCTTAGAGATGGATATACATTTATCCTACCTCCACACCTTTTAAATGAAGCATCCGGTTTTGGTGCGGGTCAATTCCCGAAATTTAAAGAAGATGTGTTCTGGTTAGATGGTTTAGAACCAAAAAGATTCTTATTACCAACCGCTGAAACAGCGTTAGTGAACATTTACCGTGATGAAATCTTAAAAGAAGAAGATTTACCAAAAAAATTCTTTGCCTATACACCTTGCTATCGTAGAGAAGCTGGTTCTTATAGAACCGAAGAACGCGGAATGATTCGTGGTTATCAATTTGATAAAGTGGAAATGGTCCAATATACCAAACCTGAAGACAGCGATGCTGCTTTCGAAGAATTAGTGAGAAAAGCGGAAGAATTAGTCGCAGGTTTAGGCCTCCATTATCAAGTTTCTAAATTAGCCGCTGGCGATATTTCCCATTCTATGGCGAGAACATATGACATCGAAGTCTATATTCCAAGTATTGGAATTTATAAAGAAGTCAGCTCCGCTAGTAACGCTCGTGATTATCAAGCACGTCGTACTATGTGTAGATATAGAGATAAAGCAACAGGCAAAACACGCTATGTCCATACATTAAATGCTTCTGGCTTAGCTACATCTCGTATCTTCCCAGCCTTACTTGAACAATTCCAACAAGAAGACGGCTCTGTTTTAATCCCTGAAGTATTACAACCATACATGGGTGGATTAAAGGTCTTAAAGCCAGTTAAATAGTGTATATCCCCGTTAAATTAGGTCATCAATCGATGGCCTTTTTTCTTGCGCAACAAAAAACCACCGGCACGAAACCGGTGGAATTTTAATCCTTTAAAGAACGATTATTTCTTTCTTGGGAATTTAATTGCAGCTTGAGCAGCGGCTAATCTGGCAACTGGAACACGGAATGGTGAACAGGAGACATAGTCGAGGCCAACTTTGTGATAGAATTCGATGGATTTTGCTTCACCACCGGTTTCACCACAGACACCAACGTGTAATTTACGTCTTGTCTTACGGCCTAATTTAACTGCGTTAGCAACTAATTTACCAACACCGTTCTGATCGAGTGTCTTGAATGGATCTTCTTCTAAGATCTTGTTGTCGTAATATGCTGGTAAGAATTTGCCGGCATCATCACGAGAGAAGCCAAATGTCATTTGTGTTAAGTCATTTGTACCGAAGGAGAAGAATTCAGCGTGTTTAGCGATTTCATCTGCTAATAAAGCGGCACGAGGAATTTCAATCATTGTACCAACGTGGTATTTAATGCTTCTGACCATATGGGCTTTCTTGATTAATCTATCCGCTGTTTCGACGATGATATCTTTAACGAACTTGAGTTCTCTTTCTTCTAAGACGAGTGGTACCATGATTTCAGGTTCGATAACTTTGTTAAGTTTCTTGCTGACATTGATGGCCGCTTTGATAATAGCGGTTGTTTGCATAACGCAGATTTCTGGATATGTAACTGCTAAACGGCAACCACGGTGACCCATCATTGGGTTGGATTCATGTAATTCAGCGATTCTGTCTTTGACTTGTTCGACTGATTTATGTGTAGCTTTTGCTAATTCAGCGATTAACTCTTCTTCTTGTGGTAAGAATTCGTGTAGTGGTGGGTCTAATAAACGAACGTTAACGTTCCAGCCATCCATTGTTTCGAATAATGCTTCGAAGTCTGCTTGTTGCATTGGTTCGATTTCTTTTAAGGCTTTTTCACGTTCTTCTTTGGTGTCGGCAAGAATCATTTTTCTCATTGAGAAGATTCTGTCTTTCGCAAAGAACATATGTTCTGTACGGCATAAGCCAATCCCTTCAGCACCGAATTCACGAGCTTGTTTGGCATCACGTGGAGTGTCAGCATTTGTTCTGACTAATAAGTCACGATACTCATCAACCCACGCCATCATTCTGCCAAAGTAACCACTGGTTAAATCTGGATTGACGGTTTTGATTTCGCCTTCATAGACTTTACCTGTACTACCATCGATGGATAATACATCTTTGTCTGTGTAGACTTTACCATTGATGGTAATGGTTCTCTTTTCTTCATCAATAATAGCAGCACCACAACCACAGACACAGCATTTACCCATACCACGAGCAACGACTGCGGCGTGACTTGTCATACCACCACGCATTGTAAGAATGCCTTGTGCAGCGACCATACCAACGATATCTTCTGGAGATGTTTCGGCTCTGGCTAAGATAACTTTTTCACCAGCGTTCTTTCTGGCTTGAGCTTCTTCAGCAGTGAAAGCAATTTTACCTGTACCGGCACCTGGGCCAGCTGGTAAACCAGAGGCGATTGGTGTTTTCTTGGCTAAGTCGTCTTTATCAAAGCCTGGTAATAATAATTTATCAAAGCTGACTGGATCGATTCTTAAGACAGCTTCTTTTTCATCGATTAAACCTTCGTCCACTAAATCGCAAGCGATCTTTAAAGCGGCGGCTGGGGTTCTCTTACCATTACGTGTTTGTAAGAAGTATAATTTACCGTCTTCAACGGTGAATTCCATATCTTGCATATCACGGTAGTGATTTTCCATTAATTTAATGGTCTTGACGAATTGTTCGTAAACTTCTGGCATACGAGCTTTTAATTCGTCGATGTGGAGAGGTGTACGGATACCCGCGACAACGTCTTCACCTTGAGCGTTTGGTAAATATTCAGCGGAGATGACTTTTTCACCTGTGCCTGGGTCACGTGAGAACGCAACACCTGTACCAGATGTTTCACCTTTGTTACCGAAAGCCATGGATTGAACGTTAACAGCAGTGCCCCATGAATATGGGATGTTGTTCATCATACGATAAACGTTCGCTCTTGGGTTGTCCCAGCTTCTGAAGACGGCTGCGACAGCTTCCATT
>JAILGI010000069.1 GCA_024696885.1 Bacilli bacterium | reverse complement strand
ATTTAAATCAATTGTGGTGGGTAAACTTGTTGAGTATACGCATCCATTAATCGCATGAACAGAAAGATAAGATGCTTTATTATTAAAAGTGGATATTGAGGTTACTAAACCCCCTAATAACAGGGCATTTAAAATAATTATTTTCTTTTTCATAATGTATCCTCCTTTATGATTATTATCCTTTATGAAGGATATAACTAACAAGGTTTTTATATAATTCTTTTTATTTTAGAAAATTATGTTCTAAAATAGTTTTGTATGTTTGACATAGTTATTATCGGCGCGGGTATTACAGGCACTCTTATTGCAAGAGAACTTTCTAAATACCATTTAAAAGTGGGTGTTATTGAAAAGTGTAATGATGTGGGTAACGCCACTACTAATGCGAACTCCGCGATTATCCATTCTGGTTATGATCCAGTTCCTGGAACATTAAAAGCGAAATTTAATGTTTTAGGTAATCCTATGTATGATCAATTAACTAAAGAGTTAAATGTTCCTTTCTATCGCCTTGGTTCATTAACGGTAGCGATATATGATGAACAAATACCACTTCTTAAAGATTTAGCAAAACGTTCCAAAGTTAACGGTGTTCCTGTTCAATTATTAAATTCAGAAGAAGTTTTAGCGTTAGAACCTAATATTAATCCTAATGTGAAGATGGCCTTATTCGCTCCAACATGTGGCATTATTGATCCATTTAACTTAACCGTGAGGGCGATGGAAAATGCGATTGATAATGGGGTGACACTTCTTTTAAGTGAAGAAGTTATTAATATCAGTAAAGAAAACGATATTCATATTATTCGCACCAAAAAGAATAGATATGAAGCTAAGATAGTCATTAACTGCGCGGGTAATTACGCGGATAATATCGCTAGTATGATTGAACCTATTGATTGGTCTATTACCCCGAGAAAAGGTGAATATTATGTTTTAGACCATTACAAAGCGGGTTTAGTGAATAGAACGATATTCCCATTACCTAGTGAAAAAGGTAAAGGAATTTTAGTGAGTGTTACGACATCCGGAAACTATATCGTAGGTCCTAGCTCTGAACCAGTACCGGATAAAGATGATGTATCTACAGATGCTTTAACTTTAAAGAATGTCAAAGAACAAGCCTTAGATTTAGTGCCTTCTGTTCCATTTAATCAAGTGATTAGAACATTCTCTGGTTTAAGACCATCTTGTTCGAGACATGATTTCATTATTGAATACGCGAAAACAGATAAGACATTTATTAATGTCGCTGGGATTGAAAGTCCGGGAATTGCCTCTTCTCCAGCGATCGCTAAATATGTGGTTAATGAATTAGTGAAACCATTAATGGAATTAAAAGAAAAAGAAGACTTTAATCCAAATGTGAGAAAAGTCGAAAGATTATATTATGCCGAACAAAATAAGGATTATTCCTTTATTAATTCACATGAAAACTATAGTGAAGTGATTTGCTCTTGTGAAAAGGTCACATTAGGGGAAATCATGGATCAATTAAATAGAAGTTGTCCGCCTCACTCAGTTAAGGGTGTGAAAAGAAGAACAAGAGCGGGATTTGGTAAATGCCAAGGTGGATTCTGTCAATCTAAGATTGTCCTCTTATTAGCGAAGCATTATGGTGTATCTCCATTAGATATACCTTTAGATGATGAAGGCAGTAATATCCTTTTAGAGAAAGTGAAAGATTAAATATATGCGTCATGTTGATTTAGTCATCATTGGAGGCGGTTGTGCGGGTATGGCCGCGGCAATCGAAGCCAAACATCAAGGCATTGATGATATTTTAATCTTGGAAAAGAATAGCCAATTAGGAGGCATTTTAGATCAATGCATCCATAATGGTTTTGGTTTAACCGAATTTAAAGAAGAATTAACCGGTCCGGAATATGCCTCTAGATTCGCTAAACAAGTAAAAGAATTAAATATTCCTTATTTACTTAACACTTACGTTATGGAAATAACTAAGGAAAAGCATGTCTTATTCGCTTCTAAAGATGAGGGTGTTGAGGAAATTGAAGCTACGGCGATAGTTATGGCGACAGGGTGTTATGAAAGAAACGCGGGAGCGATTCAACTCGCAGGTAGTAGATGCGCGGGTGTTATTACCGCAGGTGCGGCGCAGAGATATTTAAATATCCATGGTTATATGTGCGGTAAAAATATCGTTATCTTAGGCAGTGGGGATATTGGTCTTATTATGGCTAGACGCTTAACATTAGAAGGAGCGAATGTCATCTGTGTTTGTGAATTAATGCCATATAGCAATGGTTTAAATAGAAATATCGCTCAATGTTTAAATGACTATAATATTCCTTTATATCTCTCTACGACTATTAAAGAAGTGATTGGTAAAAAGAGATTAGAAAAAGTTATTTTAACGAAAGTTGATGAAAAGCTTAGACCAATTGAAGGAAGTGAAATAGAGTTAGAATGCGATACATTAATCCTTTCTGTTGGTTTAATTCCTTATATCTCTTTATTAGAGAATATTGATTGTCCAATTAGCTCCACGAAGGGCGCAATTGTTAATGAAGATATGGAAACAGGTATACCTGGTATATTTAGCTGTGGTAACTGTTTACATGTCCATGATGTCGTCGATTTTGTGACCGATGAAGGAAGAAGCGCGGGATTAGGAGCTTCTAAATATATTAAAGGTCTATCATCTAAGGGTGATTATATTAAAGTTATTCCGTCTGATAATGTATCTTATGTTGTTCCTCAAAATATCCATAAAGACACTAGTGATGATGTGACATTAAAGTTTAGAGTAAGAACACCGATTAAGAACGCGGTGATTGAAATAGTAAGTGGCGATAAAGTGATCTATCGCATGAACAAAATAGCGTGTATCCCCAGTGAAATGAATTTAATCAAGATTAGTAATAGTAAATTAGCTAATCTAGAAAACGATATTTGTGTGAAGGTGAATGGACGATGAAAAGAGAATTTGTGTGTATTGTTTGTCCTAGAGGTTGTCAATTAACGATTGATGATGATTTAAATGTCACTGGGAACACTTGTATGCGCGGTAAGGATTACGCGATTAGTGAAGTTACTCACCCCACAAGAATCATTACTTCCTCAATTAAAGTGAGTAATAGAGAGGACACCTTAGTGTCCGTGAAAACGGATAAACCGGTTCCTAAAGAAAAAATCTTTGAGGTCATGGAAATTATTAATAGGGCAAGCGTAAAAGCCCCAACGGTGATTGGGGATATCGCTCTCCATGATGTATTAGGGTTAGGCGTTAATGTTGTAATAACAAAAGAGATTAAATAGGCTTGAAGAAAGTCTATTTTTTCTTAAGTGCAATTCTTTTGTGCAATTGCACTTTAAGATTGCACTTTAAAAATTTATGTGATAATATTTTCCTATGGAAAATAAATATTCAAATAAATACAAAATTCAAACCGGCATGGGTTTGCAAGATGTCGATAATTTAAAGAATTCGTCTTATTTTATTAATGAATCAGAGAAATACATTAGAGGTGAAATAACCCTTAATCAATTAGAGGAAACAATCACTTCTTATTATAAAAACAAACCTAACGTTGAAGAAGATGATAGAAGTAAAGAAGCTGATATAATCGCGATCAGAATTGCAAAATTGATATCTGATGACTCATTTACTTTTACGGTTGGACAGTTGGTTTCTATTCATAAGCAACTATTCGAAGGTGTTTTCCCTCACGCAGGAAAGATTAGGTCATATAATTTCGTTAAAAAGGAATGGGTTTTAGATGGTTCCACAGTTATTTATGGTGACTATCGTGAACTTGAAGCAACATTGCAATACGACTTTGACCTTGAAAGACGTTTCAGATATAACGGTTTATCCACTGATGCGGTTATTGAACACTTAGCTATTTTCATCGCCAACTTGTGGCAAATACACGCTTTTGAAGAGGGCAATACTAGAACAACAGCGGTCTTTTTTATCAAATACCTTCGTAGTTTAGGTTATGACGTTACAAACGATACTTTTGCTAATAACGCTTGGTATTTTAGAAATGCATTAGTAAGAGCGAATTATAGACATATAAGAAAAGGTATTTATGAAGATCGTTCTTTCTTGATTAAGTTCTTACGTAATTTATTATTAAACGAAGATAACCAACTTAATAATAGAGACCTCCACGTTTCAGCGGTTCCACAAAGTGAAACGGAATCAAGGAACAATAGAATTGTTAAATTAATGAAAGATTATCCTAACATTAAGACAGATGAAATCGCTAAAGAACTCAATATTTCAGTTAGAACTATCAAAAGCATTATTGTGGCGTTAGAGAATAAGGGAACAATAAAACGTGTCAATGGTAAAAAGCTCGGTTATTGGGAAGTAAAAGAAGAATAAAAAAACAGCAAGGCTAAAATTGGAATCTTGCCGTTTTTTAATCATAGATTTAAAGGTAATTTTTAATTAAATAATCCACTCTCGCAATAAGGGAATCACTAATCGCAGTGATTCTTTCTTTATCTAAGTATTTTGATTCAAATTGTAA